>NZ_JBDJOA010000009.1:0-102554 GCF_039674765.1 Stenotrophomonas sp. TWI273 | reverse complement strand
CCGTTGGTCGGCTGAGCGGTGCAGGTTTTCCGGTGCAGGGACGGAAGGCAGCCGACCAACGGTCGGCTCTACACGATTTCCGGTGCCGGACGGAAGGCAGCCGACCAACGGTCGGCTCTACGCGGCTCAGGTATCGGACTGGCTGGCGTCTTCCACCGGTCCAAGCTCATGCAGCACCGCGGTGGCATAGCAGCCCGGCGGCAGCGCGAAGCTCAGTTCCAGCACATCTGCGGCCAGCCACTGATGCTGCAGCATGGCCGGACGCAGGCGCAGCGCACGGCGCTCCTGCTTCAGGCGGGCGCCTTCCAGGCCGGCGCGCAGCGCGAGCGATTGCTCGTCCGCGACCGCGCCCAGTTCCAGTTCGGCGGCGGCGCCGGTGCTGCGCAGCTCGCCTTCGCCCCACAACGGGCCGCTGGGGTGGATGTCGAAGCGGCCAAGGCGGTCGGCCAGCAGATCCGTCCACGGCTCCGGGCCGAAGACACTGCGGCTGCCATCGAGCATCCAGACCTCGCCGTCCAGCGGCGTGTCCCAGTTGCCCTGCTCCACGCGCGCCGCCAGCACCTGGTTGAACAGTGCCGAGCGCGCGGCCGAGAGCAGCAGCGAGCGCTGGTCCGGGCGCATGCGGCGGCCGCCGAACATGGCCAGCGCAGCCGGCACGTTGCCGCCGTCGCGGCCGAAGCGCTGCTCACCGAACCAGTTCGGCAGGCCGCGCGAGGCGATATGGGACAGGCGCTCTTCGATGGCCGCGGCATCGCCGCGCACATCGCGCAGTACCAGCTTGAAGCGGTTGCCAGCCAGAGCACCGCGCTGCAGCTTGCGGTTGTGCCAGGTCGACTCGACCACCTCGATCTCGTCCGAGGCCAGCAGCGCCGGATCCGGCGCCACGCGCTTGGGCAGGTGCACGCTGAAGCGCTGCGTGGTGACCGCGTGCCGATCTTTCATGCCCGCGTAGCTGACCGCCATGTCCGGCAGGCCAGCCCACCTGGCCAGCACCTTGGCCACGTGCACGGTGTTCGCCCCGCGCTTGCGGATCGTCAGCAGCAGGTGCTCGCCCTCACCGCTCGGCTCGAACGCCGGCAGTTCGTCGACCTGGAAATCCTCGGGCGTGGTGCGGATCTTCGCACTGAGCAGCGGCGCACCGAACGCCAGCGGCAACGGGATCACAGGGCCACCAACAGCACGCTGGCCTGGGCGGCGATGCCCTCGCTGCGGCCGGTGAAGCCCAGCTTCTCCGACGTGGTGGCCTTCACGCTCACGCAGTCCAATGCAATGCCGAGCACGCCAGCGATGCGCTCACGCATGGCCAGCGCGTGCGGACCGACCTTGGGCCGCTCGCAGATCACGGTGATGTCGGTATTCCCGACCTGCCAGCCGCGCTCGCGCAGCAGCCCGTTGCAATGATCCAGCAGGTGCGCGCTGTCCGCGCCTTTCCAGCGCATGTCGGTCGGCGGGAAATGCACGCCGATATCGCCCAGCGCCAGCGCACCGAGCATGGCATCGCACAGGGCGTGCAGGATCACATCGCCATCGCTGTGCGCGAGCACGCCGCAGCTGTGCGCGACGCGGATGCCGCCGAGCATGATGTGATCGCCCTCGCCAAAGGCATGGACGTCGTAGCCCTGTCCGATGCGGAAGGGAGGAAACTGGGGGGTGGTCATTGCAAGAACCTGCGGTTGGGTGTGGCGCGTGCGGACGTCAGGGTTCGCGACGCGACAACACAAATTCGAAACGGGACAGATCAGCCGGGGTGGTGACCTTGAAGTTGTCTTCGCTGCCTTCCACCAGCAGCGGGCGCAGCCCCTGGCGCTCCATGGCCATGGCCTCGTCGGTGACCTCCACGCCGGCGTCAGCCGCCTCCTGCAGCGCGCGCGCCAACTGGTGGCGGCGGAACAGCTGCGGGGTCAGCGCACGCCACAGCCGTTCGCGCGGCTCGGTGGCATCGATACCGCCGTCATCGCCGGCACGCTTGAGCGTGTCGCGCACGGGCGCGGCCAGGATCGCGCCGACCGGGTCGGCACGGCCGACTTCCAGCAGGCGACCGAGATCGGCAGCGGCCAGGTTCGGGCGTGCGGCGTCGTGCACCAGCACGAAATCGTCCGCGCGCACGTCATCGGGCAACGCATGCAGGCCGGCCAGCACCGAGCCGGCGCGGGTGGCACCGCCGATGCAGGTCAGAATGGGTTTGTCCGCCAGTGACTGCCAGCCCGGCCAGTCGGCGTCGTTCTCGGCGACCACCACCATCACTCCGGCCACGACCGGGTGCGAGAGCAGCGCCTCAAGGGTATGGGCCAGCAACACGCGGTCGCCGGCCAGCAGATACTGCTTGGGTGTGGGCCCACCGAAGCGGGTGCCACGGCCAGCAGCGGGAACCACCGCCCAGATGCCCGCCATCAGGGCACATCCTGGTGCGGCGCATCCGGATCGGTGACGGCCGTCGGCGCGCGCGGTGGCGGCACCGGCGCGTCTTCGACCACGCGGTAGAACTTCTCGCCGGGCTTGATCATGCCCAGCTCGCTGCGCGCGCGTTCTTCGATGGCGGCCTCGCCTTCCTTGAGGTCCTTGACCTCGGCAGCAAGCGCATCATTGCGCTGCTGCAGGCCGGCGTTGTCCCGCTTCTGGTTCTCGACCTGGGCCTCAAGCATCATCACTTCGCCCGAGTTGCCCGGCCCAAACCAGAAGCGGTACTGCAGCCATCCGAGCAGCAGCGCGAGCACCAGCAGCAGCCAGCGCCAGTCGCGCATGGGATCAGCGCTTCAGCGACACGAACGCGTCACGACCGGCGTAACGCGCGCCGGCACCGAGGGCTTCCTCGATACGCAGCAGCTGGTTGTACTTGGCCACGCGATCACTGCGGCACAGCGAGCCGGTCTTGATCTGGGTGGCGGTGGTGGCCACGGCGATGTCGGCGATGGTGGTGTCTTCGGTTTCGCCCGAACGGTGCGAGACGATCGAGGCATAGTTGGCCGCGTGCGCCATGGCGATCGCTTCCAGGGTCTCGGTCAGGGTGCCGATCTGGTTGACCTTGATCAGGATCGCGTTGGCGGTGCCGGACTCGATGCCTTCCTTGAAGATCTTCGGGTTGGTGACGAACAGATCGTCGCCCACCAGCTGGACCTTGTTGCCGATGCGGTCGGTCAGCAGCTTCCAGCCGGCCCAGTCGTTCTCGGCCAGGCCGTCTTCGATGGTCACGATCGGGTACTGCGCAGCCCAGTCGGCCAGGAAGTCGACGAACTGCTCGGAGGTCAGGCGCTTGTTCTCGCCGACCAGGTTGTACTTGCCGTTCTCGTAGAACTCGCTGGAGGCCACGTCCAGGCCCAGCAGCACGTCTTCACCGGCGGTGTAGCCGGCCTTGCCGATGGCTTCCAGGATGGTGTCCAGTGCTTCGACGTTGCTGCGGAAGTCCGGCGCGAAGCCGCCTTCGTCGCCCACCGCCGTGCTCAGGCCGTGGCCCTTGAGCACCGACTTGAGCGAATGGAAGATTTCGGTGCCGGCACGCAGCGACTCGGAGAACGAGGTGAAGCCGACCGGCAGCACCATGAATTCCTGGAAATCGACGTTGTTGTCGGCATGCGCGCCGCCGTTGATGATGTTCATCATCGGCACCGGCAGGGTGACGTCGCGGCCGTTGGCCAGGTGCTGCCACAGCGCCTGCTTCTTCGAGGCGGCCACGGCGTGGGCATTGGCCAGCGAAACCCCCAGCAGCGCGTTCGCGCCCAGGCGGCCCTTGTTCTCGGTGCCGTCCAGATCGATCAGGCGGCGGTCGAGGCCTTCCTGGTCGGCGGCGTCGAAGCCCTTCAGCGCCGTGGCAATCGTGGTGTTGACGTTGGACACGGCGTTGCGCACGCCCTTGCCCAGGTAACGGGTCTTGTCGCCGTCACGCAGTTCCACGGCTTCCTTGGTGCCGGTCGAGGCGCCGGACGGCACCGCGGCACGACCGAACGAGCCGTCCTCGAGGATGACTTCGGCTTCCAGCGTGGGGTTGCCACGGCTGTCGAGGATTTCACGGGCGTGGATGCTGCGGATCGTGGTCATAGCGGGCCGGTTACCAGTCAGAGAGGGGGAGGCGCCGCCAACGCAGCGCCAAAAAAAAACATGCCGCGTGATTATCCCTGCACACCCGTCACTTGCCAAATCGGCAGGGTGGCGGGCGGCACCCCGGCCACGCTGGCGTGGCGCGCGGTCAGCGACGGGATCAACAACACCAGCATCAACAACGCCAGCAGGGCCAGCGCCACGCCGCCGCCGGCCGGTTGCCGGCGCAGCCGGAACGCGAGCACGCTGGCGGTCACGCAGGCCAGTGCGGCGGTGCCGGTCAGCGACAGCGTCGCCAACAGCATGGGCATCACCGCGCGCAGTGCGTTGTCGCCATCACCGGGCGAGCCCATGCTGGTGAACATCAGCACCACCAGCACGAACACCCCGCACCAGGTGGCGATCGCCGCGCCCAGCGCGATCCAGCCCCAGGTCCAGCCGCGCCAGCCGCGGCGCACCGCGGGGGACGCCGGAACGTCGGCCATCATGCGAAGCGCGAGAACCCGTGCTTCTTGGTGACCGCGTCGAGTTCCATCAGGGTTTCGAGCAGTTCTTCCATGCGGTCCAGCGGCCACGCGTTGGGGCCGTCGGACAGCGCCTTGGACGGATCCGGGTGGGTCTCGGCGAACAGGCCCGACACACCGACAGCGACCGCCGCACGCGCCAGCACCGGCACGAACTCGCGCTGGCCGCCGGAGCTGTTGCCCTGCCCGCCCGGCAGCTGCACCGAATGGGTGGCGTCGAACACGACCGGGCACCCGGTATCGCGCATCACCGACAGCGAGCGCATGTCGCTGACCAGGTTGTTGTAGCCGAAGCTGGCACCGCGCTCGCAGACCATGATGTCCTGGTTGCCTGTAGCCTTGGCCTTCTCCACGACAGGTTTCATGTCCCACGGGGACAGGAACTGACCCTTCTTGATGTTGACCGGCTTGCCGGTCGCGCACACCTTGGTGATGAAATCGGTCTGGCGGACCAGGAACGCCGGGGTCTGCAGCACGTCCACCACCGAGGCCACTTCGTCCATCGGGGTGTATTCGTGCACGTCGGTCAGCACCGGCACGCCGATCTGCTTCTTCACTTCGGCCAGGACCTTCAGGCCCTCCTCCATGCCCGGGCCGCGGAAGGCGGTGCCCGAGGTGCGGTTGGCCTTGTCGAAGCTCGACTTGAAGATGAAGTTGATGCCGAGGCGATCGGTGATTTCCTTCAACTTGCCAGCCACGTCCAGCTGCAGCTGCATCGACTCGATCACACACGGGCCGGCGATCAGGAACAGGGGCTGGTCCAGCCCGACGTCGAATCCACACAGTTTCATGGCGTTTCCTTGTTGTCCGGCGAACACTGGCCAGGCCAGCCGCCGTGGGTGATTAGCGCTCTGCAATGGGGGCACGCGGCCCCCACTGCAAGTGCGGCATGCCGATCAGGCGGCTGCGTCCTGTGCCAGCTTGCCACCGGCCTTGCGCTCGCGCGCGGCACGGATGAAGCCGATGAACAGCGGGTGGCCTTCGCGCGGCGTGGACAGGAACTCCGGGTGCGCCTGGCAGGCCAGGAACCACGGGTGCTGGTCACGCGGCAGCTCGATGACTTCCACCAGGGTGTCATCCATCGACTTGCCGGCGATCACCAGGCCCGCATCTTCCAGCTGGGTGCGGTAGCGGTTGTTGAACTCGTAGCGGTGACGGTGACGCTCGGAGACCACGTCCTTGCCGTACAGCTCGCGGGCCAGCGTGCCCGGCTTCAGGCGCTGTTCCTGCAGGCCCAGGCGCATGGTGCCGCCCAGATCGCTCTTGTCGTCGCGCTTTTCCACATCGCCGGTGGCGGTGCGCCATTCGGTGATCAGGCCGATCACCGGGTTCGGCGACTGGCGGTCGTTCTCGGTGCTGTTGGCACCTTCCAGGCCGGCCACATGGCGGGCGAAATCGACCACTGCGGCCTGCATGCCGTAGCAGATGCCGAAGTACGGCACATTCTGCTCACGGGCGAACTGCGAGGTCAGCACCTTGCCTTCGAAGCCACGGTCGCCGAAGCCGCCCGGCACCAGGATGCCGTCGACATCCTTCAGCGCGGCCAGGTCACTGTCTTCCAGCTCCTGCGCTTCGAGCCACTTCAGGTTGACCTTGGTGCGCTGGCGCAGGCCACCGTGCTTGAGCGCCTCGCCGACCGACTTGTAGGCGTCCTGGTGATCGACGTACTTGCCGACCACCGCGATGGTGACCTCGTCCAGCGGGTGCAGCGTGGCATCCACCGCCGCTTCCCACTCGGCCAGATCGACCGGGCCGGCCTTGTCGCCGAGCTTGAGCTGGTTGACCACGATGTCGTCCAGACCCTGCGCGTGCAGGCCCATCGGGATGCGGTACAGCACGTCCACGTCCGGCACGCTGATCACGGCGCGCTCGGAGACGTTGGTGAACTGGGCGATCTTGCGGCGCTCCGAATCCGGCACCACCTGCTCGGAACGGCACAGCAGCACGTCCGGCTGGATGCCGATCGAGCGCAGTTCCTTGACCGAGTGCTGGGTCGGCTTGGTCTTCAGCTCGCCGGCCGCAGCAATGTACGGCACCAGGGTCAGGTGCATGAACAGCGCCTTCTCCGGGCCGCGCTCGGTGCGCACCTGGCGGATCGCCTCCAGGAACGGCAGCGACTCGATATCGCCCACGGTGCCACCGATCTCCACCAGCGCCACGTCGAAGCCTTCGGTGGCCTCGTCCATGCAGCGGCGGATTTCATCGGTGATGTGCGGAATGACCTGCACGGTGGCGCCCAGGTAGTCGCCGCGGCGCTCCTTGCGGATCACGTTCTCGTAGATGCGGCCGGTGGTGACCGAGTTCTTGCGGCTCAGGCGGGTGCGCACGAAGCGCTCGTAATGGCCCAGGTCCAGGTCGGTCTCGGCGCCGTCATCGGTGACGTAGACCTCACCGTGCTGGAACGGGCTCATGGTGCCCGGGTCGACGTTGATGTACGGATCAAGCTTCATCATCGTCACCCGCAGGCCGCGGGCCTCGAGGATGGCGGCAAGCGACGCGGCGGCAATGCCTTTGCCGAGCGAGGACACTACGCCGCCGGTTACGAAGATCAAGGGAGTCATGGCTGGGGGTGTCCTGTCAGGAAGGGGGAAACGGCGCCGGCGCGCAGGGCGACGGACGACGTAAAGGGGGAAATCGAGGCGATCCGGCTGGCGGCGGCGTCTTCACGCGCCAGGACCGGGATCAGGGGGGATGCGGTGCGGGAGTGGGTCAGCGACGTCGGGTCAGCCGTGCCGGCCGCTGTCTGGACCGTCACCTCCTGCCTACCCTGCTGGCGATCGCGCACGATCAGGCCAGTCCATTCGCTGATGGATGACACGCACTACTCCCGGAAAGCCATAGTTTACAGATTGACGGCCTCCAGCCCAAGGGGCGGATGACGGTCTTCACATAAAAAGAAGAGCCCCGGCGCGATACCGGGGCTCATGTTGCGTACTTTTTCAGATCCCCAGGTCTCTCTCGTGGAGAGCCCCCTTGGCGTTCAAGGGGGCGCGCCGACAGGCGCGGGGATGTGGAAGACAGGGTGAGCGGGGCCCACGGTTTACCGCGCAAACCGTGGGGAAGCGTCAGCGCGAAGCGCTTATCGCTTCTTCCGCGCTTCTTCTTCCTCTTCCTTCTGCGGGGCCTGCTCGCCCTTGGCCTTCATTTCGGCCGTGGCGGCGGCGCGGCGCTTGGCCTTGGCGTCCGCTTCCGCCTGGGCCCTGTCGGCCTGTTCGCCCTGCTGCGGCGTGGGCTGGCCCTGTCCGGCGTTCTGGGCCAGTGCCATGGGCACGGCCACGACGGCGGCGGCGATGGCAACGATGGTCAGCAACTTCTTCATGGGGTGCTCCTCGCGGTATGGCATGGAATGGGGCGCCGGAGGCTCCGGTTTCCCATCCAGCACAGTCTATCGCGCCCCGGTCGGCCGCCCCCTGAACGTGTGGCGTGCAAAAAACCCGTCCAGACCGCAAACTTCGCCGTCGCATTGCGCTTTATGAAGACAGATGAACGCCCGCTATAACGCCGCCGATATTGAAGTCCTGTCCGGCCTGGACCCGGTCAAGCGCCGCCCCGGCATGTACACCGACACCGCGCGCCCGAACCATCTGGCGCAGGAAGTCATCGACAATGCCGTCGACGAAGCCTTGGCCGGACATGCCCACACGGTCGAAGTCACGCTGTTCAAGGACGGCAGCTGCGAAGTCAGCGATGACGGCCGCGGCATGCCCGTGGACATCCACCCCGAGGAGAAGATCCCCGGCGTCGAACTGATCCTGACCCGCCTGCACGCGGGCGGCAAGTTCAACAACAAGAACTACACCTTCTCCGGCGGCCTGCATGGCGTGGGCGTCAGCGTGGTCAACGCGTTGTCCACCCTGGTCGAAGTGCACATCAAGCGCGAGGGGAGCGAACACCGCATCACCTTCCGCAACGGCGACCGCGCCACCCCGCTGGAAGTGGTCGGCAGCGTCGGCAAGAAGAACACCGGTACCCGCGTGCGCTTCTGGGCCGACCCGAAGTACTTCGATACGCCCAAGTACAACCTGCGTGCGCTGCGCCACCTGCTGCGCGCCAAGGCCGTGCTGTGCCCCGGCCTGACCGTGAAGCTGCACGATGAAGCCACCGGCGAGCAGGACACCTGGTACTACGAAGATGGCCTGAGCGATTACCTCAAGGCCGAGCTCGGCGAGCGCGAGATGCTGCCGGCCGACCTGTTCGTGGGCCACCTGAAGAAAGAAAACGAGATCGTGGACTGGGCCCTGGCCTGGATTCCCGAAGGCGAGCTGGTCCAGGAAAGCTACGTCAACCTGATCCCGACCGCCCAGCACGGCACCCACGCCAACGGCCTTCGCACCGGGCTGACCGAGGCGCTGCGCGAGTTCTGCGACTTCCGCAACCTGCTGCCACGTGGCGTCAAGCTGGCCCCGGAAGACGTCTGGGACCGCGTGTCGTTCGTGCTGTCGCTGAAGATGACCGATCCGCAGTTCAGCGGCCAGACCAAGGAACGCCTGTCCTCGCGCCAGGCCGCAGGCTTCGTCGAGGGCGCAGCGCATGATGCCTTCAGCCTGCTGCTGAACCAGAACGTCGCATTGGGCGAACAGATCGCCCAGCTGGCCATCGAGCGCGCCAGTGCGCGTCTGAAGACCGAGAAGCTGGTGACCCGCAAGAAGGTCACCCAGGGCCCCGCCCTGCCCGGCAAGCTGGCCGACTGCATCAGCCAGGACCTGTCGCGCACCGAGCTGTTCCTGGTCGAAGGCGACTCCGCGGGCGGCAGTGCCAAGCAGGCCCGCGACAAGGACTTCCAGGCGATCCTGCCGCTGCGCGGCAAGATCCTCAACACCTGGGAAGTGTCCTCGGGCAGCGTGCTGGCCTCCGAAGAAGTGCACAACCTGGCCATCGCGATCGGCTGCGACCCGGGCAAGGACGACATCGCCGGCCTGCGCTACGGCAAGGTGGTCATCCTGGCCGACGCCGACTCGGACGGCCTGCACATCGCGACCCTGCTGACCGCGCTGTTCCTCAAGCACTTCCCGGCGCTGGTCGATGCCGGCCACGTGTTCGTGGCGATGCCGCCGCTGTTCCGTGTCGACGTGGGCAAGCAGGTGTTCTACGCCCTGGACGAGGAAGAAAAGCGCACGATGCTGGACAAGATCGAGCGCGAGAAGATCAAGGGCCAGATCAGCGTGACCCGCTTCAAGGGCCTGGGTGAAATGAACCCGCAGCAGCTGCGCGAGTCCACCATCCATCCCGATACCCGCCGCCTGGTACAGCTGACCATCGATGACGGCGAGCAGACCCATTCGCTGATGGACATGCTGCTGGCCAAGAAGCGCGCCAGCGACCGCAAGGGCTGGCTGGAGAAGAAGGGCGATCTGGCCTCGCTGGAAGTCTGATCGACCGGTTGTGACACTGGAAAAACCCGCCTTCCGGCGGGTTTTTTCCTGGGCGACGCCGCGCACTACCGGTGATAATCGGGGCAACCTGCATCAGGACGTCCCGCATGTACGATATCCAGCCTGCGCTGACCACCGATCACGACCGCATCACCGTCGTCTGGGAAGCCTCGGTACGCGCTACGCACGGCTTCCTGCCGGAGGCGGCGATCCACGCACTGCGTCCGCTCATCCGCGAGCAGTACCTGACGGCCGTGACGTTGCGCGTATGCAAGGATGCCGATGGCGTCATTCAGGGCTTCGTCGGCGTCGCCGATGATCGGATCGAAATGCTGTTCATCGAACCGCGCGCGAGGGGCACCGGAATCGGCAAGGCATTGCTGCGCCATGCCATCGAGGTACTCGGTGCCGATGCGCTGGACGTCAACGAACAAAATCACCAGGCGGTCGGCTTTTATCAACACCAAGAGTTCGTGGTGACCGGTCGCTCACCGCTGGACGGACAGGGCCAGCCCTACCCACTGCTGCACATGCGCCTGGCCCCTCACTGACCCATCATCACGGCAGCGCACTACATCCCCGGAGTTCAGTCATGCCGTTCGATCCCACCCTGCAACTGGAGAGCGCGCGCCTGGTGCTGACCCCGATCGGCGCGACGGACGCGCAGGCGATGTTCGCAATCCAGTCCGACCGTGCCGGCATGCGCTACTGGAACCATCCGGCGTGGACCGACCTCAAGCAGGCCTATGTGCAGATCCTCGACGATCTGGCCGCGCTCGATGCGGGCACGCAGTTGAAGCTGGCAATCCGGGAGCGTGTGGACGGGCCGCTGCTGGGGATCGTGGTGGTGTTCGCGATCGACGAGACGTCCCGGCGTGCGGAGATCGGGTATCACCTGGCGCCGTCGGCGCAGGGCAAGGGCTACATGCACGAGGCGCTGTCACGGTTCGTGGCGTATCTGTTCGATGTGCTGCGCCTGCGTCGCCTGGAAGCGGAGATTGATCCGCGCAACGTGCCCTCGGCGAAGGTCCTGGCGCGGCTCGGCTTCCAGCGCGAGGGACTGCTGCGGGAGCGCTGGCGGGTCGCCGGCGAAGTATCGGATTCGGCGGTGTATGGGTTGCTGGCACGGGAGTGGCAGAGGCCAGGCAGCGCAGTGTCGGGGTGACCGTCGCACGAAACACCCCCGGCCATTCCGGCCTCTGCATCCGCGGTGCCCCACGAAAAAGCCCGCCTTCCGGCGGGCTTTTCGATGTTCAACCGTGCTGACCGATCAGGCCCAGCCGAACAGTTCGAACAGACGCAGGATCAGGTACGCACAGCCGCCGGCGGCCGGGATCGTCAGGATCCACGCCCACACGATGCGCTCGATCACGCCGAAGCGCAGCGAACGCGGGTTCTTGGCGAAGCCCACGCCCATGATCGCGGTGGAGATGCTGTGGGTGGTCGAGACCGGCATGCCGAAGTGCGCCGCCACGGTCAGGATCGTGGCCGAGCTCGTTTCCGCGGCGAAGCCGTGGATCGGGTGCAGCTTGACCATCTTGTGGCCCAGGGTCTTGATGATCTTCCAGCCGCCCGAGGCAGTACCGGCGGCCATCACCACGGCGCAGGTCAGCACGATCCACATCGCGATGCCGTCACCGGCGGTTGCATCCGGGTGCATGAACGCCAGCCAGGACGGCAGGTCGTTCAGCGCACCGGTTGCCTCGGCGCCGATCAGGGTCATGGCGATGATGCCCATGGTCTTCTGCGCATCGTTGTGGCCGTGGGCGAAGCCCATGTAGGCCGCCGACACGATCTGCGCCTTGCCGAAGAACGCATTGACGATGCGCGGCCGGGCCAGACGGCCCAGGAAGCCACCGATCTTCGCCATGCCGGCGATCATGCCCCACAGCAGCAGCATCACCGCGATGCCGAGCAGGAAGCCGGCGATCGGCGAGGTGATCATCGGCAGGAACACCTTCCACAGCAGGCCCTTGTTCTGGGCCCAGGTGCCGATGCGCTCGGACCAGATCAGGGCATCCCAGTTGTTGTGGGCAGCGGCCAGGCCGGCGCCGCACAGGCCGCCGATCAGGGCGTGCGAGGACGAGGACGGCAGCCCCTTCCACCACGTGATCAGGTTCCAGATGATGCCGCCCAGCAGCGCGCACAGGATCACCTGCGGGGTCACATCGACCACGTTGGTGTTGAGCAGGCCCGAAGCGATGGTCAGCGCGACGGCGGTGCCGGTCAGCGCGCCGATCAAGTTCATGAACGCGGCGAGCATCACCGCCCAGCCGGGCGAGAGCACTTTGGTCGCCACCACGGTGGCGATGGAGTTGGCGGTGTCGTGGAAGCCGTTGATGAACTCGAAAACGAGCGCGGCCAGGATCACCACCAGGACAAGGGTCAGCATGCTGTGGCGTCCGTCAGCTGTTCTTCAAGACGATCTGGTACGCCACCACGCCGGCCTCGCGGCAACGATCGATGGCCTTTTCCAGGATCTCGAAGAATTCCTTGAGCAGGAACATCTGCAGGCTGTCCAGGCGGCCGGAGTAGATGTCGCGGTACAGCTCGAGCATCAGGCGGTCGGCTTCGTTTTCCAGCGAACGCAGCTTCTCGTTGAGCGCGGTCATCCGGTCCAGGTTCATGTGGCGCAGGTCGTTGACCATCTCCACCACCACGCTGGCGGCCTGTTCGAGCATCGCCGCGCGCGGCGCGAAATCGATGTGTTCCAGATGCTGGGTGGCCAGCGAATAGCGATCGGCGAACTTCTCGATCTGCTTGGGAATCTTGTACAGCGCCGAGCCCAGCGCTTCGATGTCTTCGCGCTCGATCGGGGTCATGAAGCTGTCAACCAGCGCCTGGCTGATCTTGTCCGAAGCCGCGCGCTCGCGCAGGCGGGCCAGCTTGAAGGCGTCCAGCGCCGGCTGGCGGTCCGCTTCGCGCAGCATGGAGTGCAGCGCCTTGGAACTGTCCTGGGCGGCCTGGGCAGCCTCGTCCAGCAGGGTATAGAACTGTTTGCCGGAGCCAAAAATGGTCTGCAGAGAGAACATTGAGAAACCTATTCGCCGTCGAGGAAGGACGGCACCGGGCGGAATTATGACGGTTTGATGTCTGTTCCGGGTACTCCCCCCCTTCTTCACACTGGGACGGCCCCGTCTGAACGACTCTGTTTGCACCCCTGCCCCGGCCTTTTGTTAAGATGCGCGGGCACCTTCGGGTGCACTCTATGGACGACGACCCTTACCCCCCGCCGCACCGCCGCGCTTACGCGCCCTCCGGTAGCCGACATCGCTTGAACACGCCCTCCCTGCCACCAACCGGGGAAGCCGCCCGTGTTTGAACTGATTATTGTCCTCGCCCTGATCCTGCTGAACGGTTTCTTCGCCATGTCCGAGATGTCGGTCATGACCTCGCGCAAGAGCCGGCTGAAGCAGATGGCAGGTTCCAGCAAGCGCGCCGAGCGCGCCCTGGCGCTCTCCGAGAAGCCCGAGAACTTCCTGTCCACGGTCCAGATCGGGATCACCCTGATCGGCATCCTGACCGGCCTGTTCGGTGGCGAGGCGATCGGCCTGACCATCGCCGAGTGGCTGCAGGGCATGTTCCCGGCGTTCGCGTATTCCGGCGTGGTCGGCAAGACCCTGGCCGTGGCCCTGATCACCTTCCTGACGCTGATCTTCGGCGAACTGGTGCCCAAGCGGCTGGCCCTGACCCGTTCGGAGGACATCGCCGGCCTGGTGGCGCTGCCCATGAGCTGGCTGGCGAAGATCGCCGCGCCCGGCGTCTGGCTGCTGTCCCACTCGACCCGACTGGTGTTGCGCGTGCTGGGCCTGGGCAAGGACGAATCGGCCTCGGTGACGGAAGAAGAGATCCGCATGCTGGTGGCCGAAAGCCACGAGGCCGGCGTGATCGACGCCCATGAGCGCGACATGATGAACCGCGTCATGCGCCTGGGCGACCGCACCGCCGACAGCCTGATGACCCCGCGCAACCGGATCGCCTGGCTGGATACGCTGGCCGAGCCGGAAAAGAACATCGCGACCATGCGCGAGAACGAATTCTCGCGTTATCCGGTGTTCCGCGGCAACGATCAGGACATCGTCGGTGTGCTGGAGGTCAAGAGCCTGGTGACGCGCCTGGTGCGCGATGACCATTCGCTGTTCCAGAACCTGCGCGAGCCGCTGTACGTCTCGGAGTCCACCCATGCGATGAAGCTGCTGGAGATCTTCCGCGAGGAACAGCAGTCGATGGCGCTGGTGGTGGACGAGTACGGCGAGATCCAGGGCCTGGTGACCATCAGCGACCTGATGGGCGCGGTGGTCGGCCGCCTGCAGTCGGTGGAGAACGTGGACGAGGACGCCCTGGTGGTGACCCGTGAGGACGGCTCCTACCTGGTCGATGGCTCGCTCTCGATCGAAGACCTGCGCGAACTGATGGGCAACGCCGAGCTGCCCGATGCCGATGATGGCGACTACTACACGCTGGCCGGCATGTGCATCCACTATTTCGGCCGCATCCCGCATGCGGGCGAGTACTTCGATTGGGCCGGCTGGCGCATCGAGATCGTCGATCTCGACGGTGCCCGTGTCGACAAGCTGCTGCTGCGCACCCTGAGCGAAGACGAAACCGATGACATCACCGGCTGAGCCGACGCCGCCGGATCCGACGCGGCCCCAGTACCGCAACGAGGGTATCCGTACCCTGCTGGCGATGTTCGACCACGGTGACCCGGAGCAACGGCTGCTGCTGGGCCAGATCCTGCAGGATCTGCAGCAGAGCGCGTTCGGTGTGTTCCTGTTCGTGGCGATCCTGCCGGCCTTCATCCCGATCCCCGGGCTGGGCGGTGCGGTCAGTGGACCGCTGGTGGTGCTGATCGGCGCGCAGATGCTGTGCGGCATGCGCCGCCCCTGGCTGCCCGGCTTCATCCGCAACCGCGGACCCAAGCGGGGCACCATGCATCGGTTCCTGGAGCGCATCGACCGTCCGCTGCGGCGGCTGGACCGCCTGCTCAAGCCGCGGATGCCCGGGCTGCTGGTACCGCTGCCCGCGCATGCCTTCAGTGGCCTGTTGCTGATCCTGATCGGGGTGCTGCTGTCGCTGCCGATCCCGCTCACCAATTATCTGTTCGGCTTCCAGCTGCTGCTGTTCGCGTTGGCACTGCTGGAACGCGATGGCGTGCTGATGCTGCTCAACTGGATCGGCGCGGTGGCCGCCGTGTTGTTCTTCGGCTTCAGTTCGGGGCAGCTGGTGGGCTATACGGTGGATCTGTTCCAGCGCTGGTTCTGAAGTACCGACCAAACGGTCGGTACCTACCGAATTACCGACCAACGGTCGGTACCTACCGAATTACCGACCAACGGTCGGTACCTACCGAAATATCGACCAACGGTCGGTACCTACCGAAGTACCGACCAGCGGTCGGTACCTGCCGAATTACCGAGTCGGCACCTACGCGCCGGGCTTGAGATCCACCGTGCCGGTGTCGGACATCGCGCCCGGATCATCGGTCACCGCCGACAGCACGAAGTACAGTGCCTTGCCGAGCAGGCCGCCGGGGCCATCCCAGTATTCGGCCGATTCGGCGCTGACGTGGATCAGACGCAGGTTCGGGTCGTCCTTGCCGCCGGGGAAGAAGATCTTCATCGCCGGCGACCAGAGTTCGTCGATCTTGGCGCGGTCATTGACCACCCGCGCGGTACCCGAGACCGAGACATAGGTATTGCCCGACGGCGATGCGTAGGCCACGTTGACGCGCGGGTTGGCGGTGATTTCCGCGATCTTCGGGCTGTCGGCGCCGGTGGCGAACCACAGGTCGCCATCGAACTCGACTTCCTGCGTGCCCAGCGGACGACTGAACAAGCGTCCATCCGCACCGACCGTGGTGAACATCGCGATGTCCACGCCGCGGATCAGTTCGGCCAGTTGTTTGATGTGCTGCTGACGATCGTGCTCGGCCATGGGGTGGCTCCTGTAAGGGGAGCCACCATCACAGCCGATCGGCGGCTACGGCGACGTGAACCGCACGGTCACGCCCTCTTCGCGCGCCGCACCGGTTTCAGACCTGCAGTGCGCGCCACGCCTGCATCGCCAGCCCGAACGAGCGCTTGCGCGCGGCGTGGTCGTAGATGTTGGCGGTGACCAGCACTTCATCCGGCTTGTGTCGCGCGACGAACGCGGCGAGGCCTTCCTGCACCTGCTGCACGTCACCGACCACCGCACAGGCCAGCGCGTTCTGCACGCCGGCCTTTTCGTGCGGCTGCCAGAACGCTTCGATGTCGTCGATCGGCGGCGGGATCAGACCCGGCAGGCCACGGCGAAGATTGACGAAGCTCTGCTGCTGGGTGGTGAACAAGCGCTTGGCCTCGGCTTCGGAATCGCTGGCGACCACGTTCAAGCCCAGCACCGCGTACGGCGCCTGCAGATACTGCGAGGCACGGAATTCGCGGCGGTAGACCGCCAGCGCTTCATCCATCGCGTCCGGGGCGAAGTGCGAGGCGAAGGCGAACGGCAGACCCATCGCCGCCGACAGCCGCGCACTGAACAGACTGGAGCCCAGCAGCCACACTGGCACCGGGATGCCCGCACCGGGCACGGCGCGCACGGCCTGGCCCTTCTGGGCCGGCTCGAAGTAATGCAGCAGCTCGCGTACGTCCTGCGGGAACTGGTCGGCGCTGTCGAAGTAGCGGCGCAGTGCGCGGGCGGTCGGCTGGTCGGTGCCGGGCGCGCGGCCCAGGCCGAGGTCGATGCGGTCCGGGTACAGCGAGGCCAGCGTGCCGAACTGCTCGGCCACCTGCAGCGGCGAGTGATTGGGCAGCATGATGCCGCCGGCACCGACGCGGATGCGCTTCGTGCCCCCGGCCACATGACCGATCAGCACCGCGGTGGCGGCGCTGGCGATGCCGGGCATGTTGTGGTGCTCGGCCAGCCAATAGCGGTGGAAGCCCCAACCTTCGGCGTGCTGGGCCAGGTCCAGCATGTTGGCGAAGGCCTGCGTGGTGTCGCTGCCTTCGCAGACCGGCGCCAGATCAAGAATCGACAGCTGCATCATGAATGCTCGTTCCAACCAGGAGATATCCCACTGAGATGGGGCTGGCCGGCCGGTTTGCCACCGCCCACAAGGCGCAGGTGGCAAGACGCTGATTTCCGTCTCGCGACGATTCAGGACAATCGAGGCCGTGAAGGCGGCTCAGGCGGTGCCGGCGTCCTGATCGACCAGTGGCTGCAGGGCCGCATCCAGCGCCACGCGCTCGTCGAAGACGAAGCAGCGGCCGTCATAGCCCTCACCGCCCACGGCCTCGAAATAGCCCAGGATGCCGCCGTCCAGCTGCAGGACGTTGTCCATGCCGTCGTTGCGCATCCACAGCGCCGCCTTCTCGCAGCGGATGCCGCCGGTGCAGAAGCTGACCACGGTGCTGTCCTTGAGCGCTTCGCGGTGTGGGGCCAGGGCCTCGGGCAGATCGGTGAACTTGGTGATCGGCAGCACCAGCGCGTCCTGGAAGGTGCCGTACTCGATCTCCTGGGTGTTGCGGGTGTCCAGCATCACCACCGGCTTGCCGGCGTCATCGTGCCCCTGGCGCAGCCAGCGCTGCACCGTGGCCGGATCGATCGAGGGCGCGCGCGGGTAGGCCAGCGGCTGGCCGTCGCCGATGCGGAAACTGATGATCTCCGGCTTGACCTTGGCCTTGAGCCGGGCGAACGGCTGCATCTGGCTGTAGCTGGTCTTCACGCGCAGCCCGGCAAACCGCGCATCGGCGCGCAGGGCGGCGTAGAAGCCGTCGATCTGCGGCTCGGCACCGGCAAGGAACAGATTGATGCCCTCGCCCGCCACCAGGATCGTGCCGCGCAGCTGCGCGGCGGTCGCCCGCTCCAGCAGGGTCGCGCACAGCGCGTCCGGGTCGGCGACGGGGGTGAAGTGGTAAGCGGCGGTATTGGCGATCATCGCGCCATTTTAGCCGCTGGGCAGGCGCTACGCCTGAGCGGCCCTGGAATCAGCCGCGCAGCAGCACGAACGGCAGCAGCACCAGCGCGGTCGCGACGGCCATGCCGAGCAGCACCGCCACCACGAACACCGGGCGGCGGCGGATCAGGCTGCCGAAGGTCTCGGCCGTCCCCTCACGCAGCGCGGCCTCACGCTCGCCACGCACGCGCTCGCCGCGTGCCTGCTGGTACTCGCCCATCAGCGCCTTGGCCCGAGGGTGATCGGCGTCATCGCGGACCCAGATCCCGCCAAAGGAGATCCCCCAGGGGCTGGGCTCGGTGCGGTAGTGGGCGATGCCCGCCTTGTCCAGCAGGGCGGTGACATCCTGGATTTCATCGTCTGCGACATTGCGCAGGTTGAGCAGCAGTTTCGACATGTGCCCATGATAGCGCCCGGCGATGCGCTACCCTTGCGTCCCCGTTTTTTGGATCCGGAGCCCGCCCATGCGCCGTCTGCCGCGTTACCTGCTCGCCCCCCTGATGTTGTCGCTGCTGGCCGCCTGCACCCCGCCCGGCCCGCCGCCCGGCGGCAGCATCGCGCAGTTCGAGAAGATCGATACCCAGCCGGGCACCGGCGCCGAGGCCACACCCGGCAGCAAGGTGACCGTGCACTACACGGGCTGGATCTACGACGAGCGCACCGCCGACAAGCACGGCGCCAAGTTCGACAGCTCGGTCGACCGCGGCGAGCCCTTCACCTTCAACCTCGGCCAGGGCCAGGTCATCAAGGGCTGGGACGAAGGCTTTGCCGGCATGAAGGTGGGTGGCAAGCGCACGCTGATGATTCCGGCCGAGTACGGCTACGGCACGCGTGGCGCCGGCCCGATCGCACCGAATTCCTCGCTGGTGTTCGATGTCGAACTGCTCGACGTCAAGCCGCGTTGATCCTGCCTGCATGAGCATTGCCGTGAACACCCCACGCCGGGTCGCGATCATCGGCGGCGGCCCCGCCGGCCTGATGGCGGCGGAAACCGTGCGCGCTGCCGGCCACACCGTCGATCTGTACGAAGCCAAGGGCTCGCCCGGGCGCAAGTTCCTGATCGCCGGCAAAGGCGGCCTCAATCTGACCCACTCCGATGCGCGTGAGGTGTTCATCTCGCGCTACCGCGAGCGCGCGGACGCGGTGGGCGGCTGGCTGGCCGATTTCGATGGCGAGGCGCTGCGTGCCTGGGCGCTGGCATTCGGCGTGGAGACCTATGTGGGCAGTTCGGGACGTGTGTTCCCGGTCGACCGCAAGGCCGCCCCGCTGCTGCGCGGCTGGGTGCGCCGGCTGAAGGAACAGGGGGTGCGCTTCCACGTGCAGCACCGCTGGACTGGCTGGGATGACGCAGGCGCGCTGCGCCTGGAAACCCCCGAGGGCACGACCACGATCACGGCCGATGCGGTGGTGTTCGCGCTCGGCGGTGGCAGCTGGCCGGAGCTCGGCTCGGACGGTGCGTGGGTGGCGCCGATGACCGCCAGCGGCATCGACATCGCCCCGCTGAAGCCGGCCAACTGTGGCTTCGACATCGGCTGGACGCCCTACTTCAGCGAGCGCCAGGCGGGTGCCCCGCTCAAGCCGGTGGTGGCGCACTGGACCGACCTGCAGGGTGAGCCGCGCTCGCTGCAGGGTGAATGCGTGATCACTGCGACCGGCATCGAAGGCAGCCTGATCTACGCGCTGTCGGCCGATCTGCGCGACAGCCTGGCCCGCGACGGGCAGGTGACCCTGCAGCTGGACCTGCTGCCGGGCCAGACCGAAGCGCAGGTCGCGGAAAAACTGCGCAAGCCGCGCCAGGGCCGCAGTTTCGGCGAGGTCCTGCGCCGCCAGCTGGGTCTGGGCGGGGTCAAATCCGCGCTGCTGTTCGAGGTACTGGGTCGCGAGGCCGGGCAACTGCCGCTGGACCAGATCGCGCATGCGCTGAAGCGGCTGCCATTGGCTCTGCAGCGAGCCCGTCCTATCGATGAAGTGATCAGCACCGCCGGCGGCGTGCGCCTGGAAGCACTGGATACGCAGCTGATGCTGCGCGGGCGCCCGGGCATCTTCTGTGCCGGCGAGATGCTGGACTGGGAAGCGCCGACCGGCGGCTATCTGCTGACGGCCTGCTATGCCAGCGGGCTGCGCGCCGGGCGTGGCGTGGTGGCGTGGTTGGCGCAGGCGTAGACCGCGAGATGCCGGCCAGCGGCCGGCACTACCGAGGTAGTGCGCACCGTGGCGTGCCGGACCGCCTGTCAGGACATGCAATCGGTAGTGCCGGCCGCTGGCCGGCATCACTGCGTGCGCTGCATCCGCACCGAAGCGAGCGCTACCCCGCTGGGGTGTGGGTAGCTTTCCTCGCGCAACGCTTCAAAGCCACAGCGACGATAGAACGCGACCGCATTGAGCGAGGCTGAGAGCACCAACGGCCGCGCCGGATCCGACCGTGCTTGCATCGCCTGCATCAAGGTCAGGCCGATGCCACGGCCGCCGCAGTCGGGATCGACGAACAACGCATCGATTTCGTTGCCGGCCAGATCGATCACGCCATAGCCCAACAGCGCGCCGTCGGCATCTTCGGCAATCACGCAGCCACCGGCGGCGAGCAGCGCGCGGTAGTGGTCCGGTGGCGGTGAGGCCGACCACGGGGCGATCACCTCCGGCGGATAGGCCGCACTGCACAGTTCACGTACGCACCGCGTGCGCAGCAGCCACAGTCTGTCCGCCTCCTCGGCACGGCCAACGCGCAAGCGCAGGTCGCGCGCATCGGTCATCGCGATTTGCTTGTCCGCAGCGCCTGGATGCGCGCCGGCGGCTGGAACGAATCACTGCGCGCATCGGCCCAGTAGTCGTGGAAGACCGCATGGTCCGGCACTTTGCGCAGCAGCTCACCCGGGGCCAGATAGCGGTACAGCGAAGCCAGTGAGCGGATTTCCACCGGCGAGACGCGGCGCAGGATGTGCTCCGGGCCCAACTCGGAAGGATCGTTCAAGCCGGCCGCGCACAACAGGTCGCGCAGCGCGCGCAGGGTGTTCTCATGGTAGTTGTGCACGCGCGTGGCCTTGTCAGCGGCGTCCAGGTGACGCCAGCGATGCGGGTTCTGCGTGGCGATGCCGGTGGGGCATTTATCGCTGTGGCAGCTCAGCGACTGGATGCAGCCCAGCGCGAACATGAAGCCACGCCCGGCATTGCACCAGTCCGCGCCCAGCGCGATGGTGCGTGCGATCTCGAAGGCACTGGTGACCTTGCCCGCCGCACCGACGCGGATGCGATCGCGCAGGTCCAGGCCGACCAGCGTGTTGTGCACCAGCAACAGCGCCTCGTGCATCGGCACACCCACGTGATCGATGAACTCGGCCGGCGCCGCACCGGTACCGCCCTCGGCGCCATCGACCACGATGAAATCCGGCAGCAGCCCGGTTTCCTGCATCGCCTTGGCGATACCGAACCACTCCCAGGGGTGGCCGATGGCCAGCTTGAACCCGACCGGCTTGCCGCCGGACAACTCGCGCAGCCGCGCAACGAACTGCAGCAGTTCCACCGGCGTATTGAACGCGCTGTGCCTGGAGGGCGATACGCAATCCACGCCCATCGGCACGCCACGGGTGATCGAAATCTCCTCGCTCACCTTGGCCGCCGGCAGCACGCCGCCGTGGCCGGGCTTGGCGCCCTGCGACAGCTTGATCTCGATCATCTTGACCTGATCATGGGTGGCGTTGGCGACGAATTTCTCTTCGCTGAAACCACCGGCATCGTCACGGCACCCGAAGTAGCCCGAGCCGATTTCCCAGACCAGGTCGCCGCCCATTTCGCGGTGATAGGGCGAAATCGACCCTTCGCCGGTGTCGTGATAGAAGCTGCCACGGCGCGCGCCTTCGTTGAGGGCGCGGATCGCGTTCGCCGACAACGAACCGAAGCTCATCGCGGAGATGTTGAACACACTGGCCGAATACGGCTTGGCGCAGTTCGGGCCGATCTGGATGCGGAAATCGTGGTGGCCGATCTCGGTCGGCGCCAGCGAATGGTTGATCCACTCGTAGTCCACCGCATAGGTGCTGCGCAGCGTACCGAACGGCACCACGTCCATTTCATTCTTGGAGCGCTGGTAGATCAGCGCGCGCTGCTGGCGCGAGAACGGCACATCCTCCAGATCGCTCTGCACGAAGTACTGGCGGATCTCCGGCCCGATCGATTCCAGCCCGTAGCGGAAGTGGGCCATCACCGGATAGTTGCGCCGCAGCGTGCTGCGCTTCTGCAGCAGATCCCAGGTGCCCAGCACCACCAGCAACGCCGTCACGCCGACGCCCCAGTACCAGGCGGGCCAGATCGTGGCCAACCACAGGCAGACCGGGAACAACCCGATGGCGAGCAGGTACGCGAGATAGCGATGCATGGCTTTCCTCAATCAATAGCTGCCCCCGAGTCTACAGGCGGTCGTCCACCACTTCCCGGGGCCACACGGATTTGACGTCGTACACCACACCGCCCGGAGTGAGCAGCGCGCGGACCTGCGCGGCATCGAACGCACGGAAACGATCATGCGCCACCGCCAGTACGACGGCGTCATAGCCGGCCGCATCCGGGGCCTCGACCCAGCGCACGCCCGCATCGGCCAGTGCGGCCGGCCCCACCCACGGGTCCTGCACGTCCACCCGGGCGCCACTGACCTGCAGGCGCTGCGCCAGTTCCAACGCGCGGCTGTTGCGCAGGTCCGGGCAGTTCTCCTTGAAGGTCACGCCCAGTACCAGCACGCGTGCCTGCGCGACATCGATGCTGCGCGATGCCAGCAGCGCCAGCACGCGTTGTGCGACATGCTCGCCGACCCGGTTGTTGACCTGTCGCGCGGTGTGGATCAGGTCCGGGTGATACCCCACGCTTTCGGACTTGTGCAGCAGGTAGTACGGGTCCACGCCGATGCAGTGGCCGCCGACCAGGCCCGGGCGGAACGGGAGGAAGTTCCACTTGCTGCCGGCCGCATCCAGCACGTCCTGGGTATCGATGCCGAGCCGATCGAAGATCAACGCCAGCTCGTTGACCAACGCAATGTTGACGTCGCGCTGGATGTTCTCGATCACCTTGGCCGCTTCGGCCACGCGGATCGAGGGCGCCGGCCAGGTGCCGGCCGTAATGATGCGCTTGTACAAGGCATCGACCACGGCGGCGACTTCCGGCGTCGAGCCGGAGGTGATCTTGCGGATGTCCGGCAACCGCCGTTCGCGGTCACCCGGATTGATCCGCTCCGGGCTGTAACCGCAATAGAAATCGACGTTGAAGCGCAGCCCCGATCCGGCCTCCAGCAGCGGCACGCAGACTTCTTCTGTCGTGCCCGGGTAGACGGTGGATTCGTAGATCACGATGTCGCCCGGCGTGAGCAGGCCGGCGATCAGGGTGCTGGCACTGCGCAGCGGCCCGAGATCGGGCTGCTCATGCGCATCGATCGGGGTGGGCACGGTCACGATGTAGACGTTGCACCCGGCCAGCTCTGAAGGATCGGCGGTGTAGCGGGCATGCAACGCAGCAGCCAGTTCATCCGCGTCCAGTTCCAGGGTGTGATCCATGCCACGCTGCAGCTCGGCGACCCGCGCCTGATCGATGTCGTAGCCCACCGTGGCCTGGTGCCGGCCAAAGGTCACGGTCAACGGCAGCCCAACGTAGCCGAGCCCGATGACCCCGATGCGCGCGGACACCGCGGCGGAAATGGCGTGCGTCATCGAGCGGCTCCGCACCGCGGAACCGGGCCAGCCATCAGGCGGGGCATCATCAGGGAATACGTCATGCGATACGGAGCCGGGAGACAGGTGGTGCAAGACTAACGCGCCCGACCCTGCCCCACAAAGAACAAAGCCGCCGCCCGCGGAGAGTACGGACGACGGCCAAAGGAATAATGGTCCAGCTGCGGTTACTACCCTTTCAGACAGCCTCCAAGGGCAAACCCCGCAAGACTGGTCACAGCTGGTAGAAAGAGGATAGGCGTGCAACCGTGATCATTGTGTTACGGACAAGGTTGTTTTGCGTTACGACCCCAATGTCACTGCTGCCGGTTCCAACTCGCCGGACACACCGGTCCATGCCTCCAGCAGACGACCAAAACCTGCGGGCATATCGTCTGGCTCGGAACACCGCTGTTGGAACCCCTGCCAGGGCGCCTCGACGATACGCGCAAGCGCATCCGGTTCGACCGCTGCCGATGCCATCGTCCAGCAGGGGAAATGGCGTTTCTCCACGAACCCTCGCGCGAGTTCGCGCAGATTCGTATGGATGCGCGCGTTGAACACGCGCTGGAACACCGAGTCGACACCGTCCTCCGGTCCCTCGAAGTACTGCAGGAAACACCGGCCGTCGAACATCAGCACGCCGGTCACGCCTGCCACTTTGTTAAACCCCATTGCTGCTCGCAGGATCTGATCGATATCAGACGTTTCGATTCCATCGATAGCGTCGCTGACATAAGCGACCGCATGCAGCGGCATGAAGGATTTCCGGAATGAACTGAAGCTGACTATGCCATGAAGTTTTCGCACTGGGTAGACACCGAATGTGCTCACGGTCTCGTTACGAATCGCCCGTTAGTCACGCCTTATTCCGGTGCCTGGACCTCATAGCCCCGGGCACGCAGTTGATCGGCATAGCCACCGGGCACCAGCAGCGAGGTGACCGGGACGGTCGCAAAGGTGACCGCATTGCGCGCCAACGCCTCGCCGGCCAGGGTCATCCATTTGCGCTGCGCCTGCGCATCGACATCGGTCAAGCCACGCCGCCGCCCGAAATCGCTGTTGGCCACGGCATCCACGCAGGCCAGGTACTGCCCCTTCACCGCCAGCCGCTCCAGCGCCTCGATATCACCGACCGACCAGGCGTTGGCGCGCTCGGCCAGCAGCGGCAGGCCGTGTTCGACCACATCCAGGGTACGGCGGAAGCACTCGACATCCTGCAAGGCGGTGCCACGCACTTCCTTCAACGCCTGCCGCGGGTCGGCGATCTTGATCGTGACCTGGGTCGGGACCGGCGTGAGACCGTGCGCCTTGCTGGCCTTCTGCACGATCCTGGACACCGGTGAGGAACGGCCGAGGCCGACATCCTTCAGTGCGGCGGCATACAGCTGGGTCGCGGCCACCAAGGGCCGGTCTTTCTCGATGCCTCCGTCGCGGCCGATGTGGCGTTGCTTGAGCACTTCCCAGCGCGCGTAGAGATCGGGCGGCAACACCTCGCGCAAGGTGCGTCCGTCGGGATCACGGGCAGCCTTCATCGCCGAGGGCACCAGGGTCAGCCCGCGGAAAAAGCCCACGTCGGCATCCAGTGTCCAGCCCGGCGAGCCGAGCACTTCCTGCGCGCTGGCGATCACCGCCTGCACCTCGTCGGCACGCCACGTCAGCTTGGCTGGCAGCGGCGAAACCGTCCCGAGAATCCACAGTGTGTGGCCCTGGGCATTTCGGACCTGCCACATGCCTGGCCCGGGCTGCTCACCCGAGACCACCACCGGGGCGAGATCGATCACCTCGCCTGCGGCCTGCGCCGGCACCTGCATCTGGGCCTGCGCATGGGCCACGCCGCCGAACAGCAGCGCCACGCCCCACACCAGTGCTTTCCCTGCACGAACTGCGTTTGCCATGTGGCGTGTCCGAGGTGGGTTGCTGCGCAGCGTACGGTGGCACGCGGCCGGCTGCGTAAAGTTTGCGTTGCGCGGGCAACGCGTGAAACTGGCCGTTGGTGCCCGGGGCCGGAATCGAACCGGCATGGGGTTGCCCCCGGCGGATTTTAAGTCCGATGCGTCTACCAGTTTCGCCACCCGGGCAACGGCGCGCATAGGGTGCCTGATCGCGCCCGGTTTTGGAATGCACGCGTCACTGCGGCCCCGCTCAGATCGCGCGGGAATACCGCACGGGCTGGTCCGGCTGCGTCAGATAGCGGTCGAAGCACATCGCCAGCAGCCGCAGCAGTGGGCGCCCGCGCTCGCTCGCACGCACCACGCCCTGCGCGTAATCGGCCAGGCCGTCTGCCTGCAGTGCCGCCAGCGCGCGCAGTCCCTCGGCGAAATACGTCTCGAAGTCCACGCCGTGCCGTGCCGCCACGGCTGCCCCGTCCACTTCTCCCTGGCACATCAACTGGCCGATCACTTCCGCGCGCAGCACATCGTCCTGGTCCAGGGTCAGGCCGCGCCAGACCGGCAACCGCCCTGCATCGACCGCCGCTTCCCAGGCCGGCAGTTCACGCGGGTTCTGGCTGTAGGTCTCGCCGATGTGGCTGATCGCGCTGGCCCCCAGGCCCACCAGATCGGTGTCGGCGTGCGTGGTATAGCCCATGAAGTTGCGGTGCAGTTGCCCCGCCCGTTGTGCCCGTGACAGGTCTTCCTCCGGCAACGCGAAATGATCCATGCCGATGTACTGATAGCCCGCGTCTGAGAGGCGCTGCACCGCCAAGCCCAGCAAGGCCAGCTTCTGCTCGGGGCTGGGCAGATCCGCATCGGCGATCTGGCGCTGCGCGCGGAACAGGTGCGGCAGGTGCGCGTACCCATACACCGCCAGGCGATCCGGTCGCTCGCGCAGCACGGTTTCCAGCGTCTGCGCGAAACCGGGGAGTGTCTGCTTCGGCAGGCCGTAGATCAGATCGACATTGACCGAGCGCAAGCCATGCTCGCGGCAGGCACGCAGGATATCCAGTGTGTCCTCCACGCCCTGCTCGCGGTTGATGGCCTTCTGTACATCCGGATCGAAATCCTGCACGCCGAGGCTGGCGCGGTTGAAGCCCAGCTCGGCGAGCACCGCGATATCGGCCCGTGTGACGAAGCGCGGGTCGAGCTCGATGGAGAAATCGCGCGCGGCCGCCGTGCTGAAGTTGAAGCGCTGGCGCAGCCCATCGATCAACTCGCGCATCTGTGCCGGCGCCAGGAAGTTGGGCGTGCCACCGCCGAGGTGCAGCTGGATCACTTCGCGCGCCGGATCGAACTGCGGCGCCATCAGGTCCGCCTCGCTCAGCACGCGGGCGACGTAGCTGATGCCTTTGCTGTGATCGCGGGTGATGACCCGGTTGCAGCCGCAGTAGAAACACGGGCTGCTGCAGTACGGCACATGCACGTACAGCGACAGCGCGCGGCCCCGGCGGTTGCTGTCCACGATGGCCTCGCGCAGGGCCAGCTCACCGTAGCCGTCATGGAAATGCGGGGCGGTGGGATAGGAGGTGTAGCGCGGGCCCGGCCGGTCGTGGCGACGCAGCAGCTCGGGATCGAAGTGCCAGGCGAGCCCGGCGGCGGCAGGCGAGAAGGTATCCATGCCGCCAGCTTGCGCGTGCGCGGGTGCGCACGCATTGCGTCAGATCAATTCACGCCCGGGCGGCCCGCCATCGGCAGGCTCGGCCAGCGCAGCATCTGGAAGCGACGCCAGAAGGTATCGGCGATCCGCTCGGCGACATCATCGGCCAGCCGCTGCATCGGTGGATTGCCGCATTCGGCGGTGGTCTGCCGGAACAGGGCCAGCCAGCGGTCGAACAGATCGCGATCCAGCTCATCCATGGCCATGTGCTTGGGCATGGGCGCGCCTTTGAAGCGCCGCGTGCCGCGCAGCATCGCCGACCAGAAATCCACCAGCTGCGCCAGATGCGCATCCCAGTCGTGGATCCGCGCCGTGAACACCGGGCCCAGGCGCGGCTCCTCGCGGACACGCGCGTAGAAGTCGTGCACCAGGCGGGTGACGTCCTCTTCGCTGCACAGGTCCAGTGCCGGAAGAGGCAGCACGTTGTCGGTGGGATCGGACATGAACACCCTCGGGCAGCAACGCCCAGCATCGGCGGCAGGGGCTGCCGCTGCCTTGATCAGAATCAATGAAGCCGACGGCGAAGCCTTCTAGTCTGGGAGCTCGACAGGAAGCGCGCACTCGCGGTCCCGGCCCCCGGTCGGCGCGAAGTATAGCCGTGCCCTGCCCCCTCCTCCTGACCGTGGCCGCAATGAACGACCTGCACGACCCGCCCGACGGCAGCAGCCGACGGCTGATCCAGCAATGGGGCGCCATCCTGTGGCCCAGCTTCGTCGCGGCGGGCCTGGCCAGCGTGGTGTTCTTCGCCTTTGTGGACCCGCTGCGCCTGCGCGACATCAGTTTCCCGCAGCACGAGATCAGCCGCGAGCTGGGCTACACGCTGGGGTTCTTCATGTTCTGGGCGGTCACCGCCGCCGCCAGCGCGATCACCTGGTACCTGCTGCGGCCGATGCCCAGCGACGATGACGACCTGCCACTGGGGTGACCATGACAGACCGCCTCACCCTGCATCTGGTCGATCCCTCGCCTCCGTCCCCGGCCCCGGGCCGGCGCGCGCCGCTGCGCTGGCGGCCACTGCTCTCGGTCATCCTGCTGGCCGGCTTCTATCTCCTGCCGTGGCTGCGCTGGGAGGGTCGCCAGGCGCTGTTGTTCGACCTCACCGCGCGCCGCTTCGATCTGTTCGGCTGGACCCTCTGGCCGCACGACGTCGGCATCCTGCTGGGCCTGGCCGCCGTGCTGGCCACCGCGTTGGTACTGCTCACTCACCTGGCCGGCCGGGTGTGGTGCGGCTACGGCTGTCCGCAGACCTTGTGGAGCCGGTTGTTCCGGTGGATGGATCAAGGCACCGCACGCTGGCTGCCGGCCACCGGCGCAGCGCGTGCGGTCAAGCATCTGCTGTGGCTGCTGGTGGCCGCGTGGACGGGCATCACCTTCGTGGGCTTTTTCAGCCCGATCCACGGTCTGGTCGGTACGCCGTGGCCACCGGTCTGGAGTGGCTGGGAAACGTTCTGGATCGTCTTCTATGCGGCAGCCACCTGGGGCAATGCCGGCTTCCTGCGCGAACATGTTTGCCGCGAGCTGTGTCCGTATGCGCGCATCCACGGCATGTTCTGCGACAACGACACGCCGCGCATGCAGTACCACGCACGCCGCGGCGAACCGCGCGGCCCACGCGTGGCTGGGCTGGGCGGTGTCCAGGCGCGGGGACGCGGGCTGCTTGATCCCACCAGCGCCAGCGACTATGCCTTCCGCGCCGCACATGAAGACATCGCTGGCCCGATGCCGCACTTCAGCGCCGATCGCCTCGGCGATTGTCTGGATTGCGGCGCCTGCGCCAACGTGTGCCCGATGGCGCTGGACGTGCGTGCCGGGCCGAACGCTGATTGCATCAGTTGTGGCGACTGCCAGGATGCCTGCGATGAACGCATGCGTGCCTGGCAGTTCCCGACCGGGTTGATCCGCTATGCACGTCCATCGGCCATGCAGCACCACCCGACCCGGTGGATTCGTCCGCGCACGCTCGCCGCCGCCGGCACGCTGCTGGCGCTGCTGGCCATCGGTCTTCATCACCTGTAACGGCGCCGCGTTGGCGGTTGTCCCCCGTACCGGTTCCCGGTCCCCCGACCCGGTCTCAGCGCGCGCGCGGGCGTGCGCTGCGCGGCGGCACCAACTGGGCGCGCCGCACGATCCCCAACTGTTCAATGATCAACGCCAGCTCATTGGTGACACGGGTTCGCGCGGTGCCCTGCGCGGGTGGGACCAGACGCTCGAGCACGCGCTGGTAGGTGGACCAGAATTCCGGGCCGCAGCCATGTTTCACGTAGCTGGCTTCCAGCTCGGTTCGCACTCCGTCAGCCAAGTCATGTTCGCCGTATTCCATACGACCTCCGTGGGACTTGCTTGCTTCAGGGACGACAAAACCCCCTCAGGGGCGGATTCACTTCGGGTTCACCTAAAATTTGCACGGTCATCGCATTAAGTCAATTACCCGAAGGGTAAAGGCCACGCCCCTGATGAACCGTTCATATAACGTCCGAACCCGTGCCTGCATCATGCAGGCCGGGTATTGACAGCAATATGTCAGGGCAGCGCTTCGGATACTCCGCGCCTGGCCGCCCCGCCCCGGGAAGCTGCACAGGGGCGCGCCACCTCACTCGGCCGCCGAGCGGCTCTCCTGCATACCCGCGCGCGCGGGCAGGTGCGGCGCGACGAACTGCATCAGACGTTCCATGGCACTGCCTGCCGGCGGTCCGCCCGCGGCGCGATCGGCAAACGCCTCCCATTCTCCGGCAGACAAGATCTCGACCAGGGTCGGCTCCACGCCCAGCCAGCGCATGCTCCAGTAAGGAAAATAGCGCGCAGGCACGCGGGCGTGACCGAGTTTGCGAATGTTCCGATGACTGCGGGCCTGCAGTACGCGCTCGTGTACTGCCGACACCCCATCATCCGGGCCTTCGAAGTACTGCAGGAAACGACTGCCGTCGCAGAGAAGCACACCGGTGACCCCGGCCAGGCTGTTGAAGCGGATGGCATCTTCGACAAGGGCGTCGAGATGCTCCGCAGACAGCGGGCCTGCAACGTCGCTGACATACGCGATCGCGCAAAGGGGCATGGGTAAACTCCGACGATTTCAAAGCACTATGCTGTCACTTTCAGGTATCTAAATAAAGCCGTTGCCTGAAGCGTTCAGAACACTTTCAAAACGAATGCTCCTTGTCGCGCACGCTTTCGCCGGACAGGCACACGCCGGGTGCCGCGGGACTACCGATGTCCCGCCATCGAGCTTCTTACCGCCTCACTGAACGCATCGAGCAGAAACGGCTTGGCGATCATCGCCATGCCGTTGTCGAGGAATGCCGAGCGTTCCTGTGCTTTCTCTGCGTAGCCGGTCATGAACAGCACCGGCAACGACGGCCGCGATTGCCTCGCGATTTCGGCCAGCTGGCGTCCGTTGAGGCCGGGCAATCCAACGTCGGTGATCAGCAGGTCGATCTTCTTCGATGAGCCGAGGATCGGAATGGCGCCATCGGCATCACCCACGACTTCGGCGGTATACCCGAGGTCTTCCAGCACCACGGTGACCAGCATGCGCACCTGCTCGTCATCCTCCACCACCAGGATCGACTGCCCGGCGCCGAGCGACACCGGCTGTGCGCTCGGTGCACCGTCGTCCTCGGCGGCGTCGTGCACCACCGGCATGAACAGCGCTACCGTGGTGCCCTGCCCTGGCGTGGAATCCACCGTGATGTGGCCGCCGGACTGCTGCATGAAGCCGTAGATCATCGACATGCCCAAGCCCGTGCCCTTGCCGATCGGCTTGGTGGTGAAGAACGGCTCGAAGATCCGCTCGACCACCTCCGGTGGCATGCCGGTGCCGGAATCGGAGACCGATACCACGGCGTACTCCCCTGCCGGAATGGTCGGCACTTCGCCCTCGGCCGCAAAGACGTGCGAGGTCCGCAGGATCAACTCACCCCCTTCAGGCATCGCGTCACGTGCATTGATCGCCAGATTCAGCAGCGCGCTTTCGAACTGGTTGCTGTCCAGGTTGGCGCGCAGCGGCGCGTCACTGGTCGCCATCTGGATGCGGATCTTCTCGCCCAGCGTGCTGCGCAGCAGGTGCTGGACCGAGCCCACCAGCGCATTGAGTTCCACGGTCTTCGAATCCAGCGACTGACGTCGCGAAAACGCCAGCAGACGCTGGGTCAAGGCCGCCGCGCGCTGGCTGGAGGCGGTGGCCGCATCCAGGAAGCGCTCCATCCCTTCCATGCGCCCCATGTCCAGGCGCATGCGCATGATGTCCAGCGAGGACAGGATGCCGGTCAGCATGTTGTTGAAGTCGTGCGCGATGCCGCCGGTCAACTGCCCGATCGCATCCATCTTCTGCGACTGGCGCAGGGCCGCTTCGCTGGCCTCGCGCGCGACCATCTGCCGCTCCAGCTCCGCCGTGCGCTCGGCCACCATCGCCTCCAGGTCCGAGGCATGTTGCTGACTCGTTTCCAGGGCCAGCTTGGAGGCAGTGATATCGGTGACGAAGACGTGGAACCCGTCCGGCGCGCCGTCGGCATCGAAGCGCGGCGAATAACGGATCTCACTGTCGCGCCGGCGGCCGTCACTGAACGGCCAGTTGGCCTCGAACACGATGTGCTCGCCCGCCAGCGCACGTTCGATCAACGGGCGGCGGCTGCTCCATACCTCCTGCCCGAATACCTCCGGCACGCGTTTGCCGATCACGGCCGATACCGGACGCTCGAACCAGGCCTCATACGCCTTGTTGGCGAAGCGGTAACACAGGTCGCGGTCGATGAAGGCGATCAGCACCGGCATCGCATCGGCCACCAGGCGCAGCTCTGCTTCGCTGCGCTCCAGTGCGGCACGGCCATCGGCCAGCGCCCGCATCTGATCGCGGACCAGGAACTGCTTGTCGCGCGCCCGCAGCGCACTGCGCACGGAGCTGAGCAGCGAGCTGCTGCCCAGCGGCCGGTCCAGCTCGATGATGTTGATCGACAACTGCAGGCCAGGATCGGCCAAGGGGCGCTTCTGCGAGCGCGGCGAACGCAGCAGAATGAAGGGAATATCCGACCAGGACGGTTGCCTGGCCAAGGGCTCCAGCAACGCGGCGGTGCCCTTGGCGACCGCCTCTTCGGTGACGACCACCGCGCCAACATCATCATCAAGCGCGTCGGCCAGCCGTGGCAGGCTCTCCTGGATCGCGGTCCGCAGCCCGGCGGCATTGAGTACGCCGGCAATGCTCTGCGCATCGCGCCCGAACGGCGCAACGATATGCACCACACCGGAAACGGAGTCACTCTGCACGGGTGTGGCCGAGCAGATGCGCCGTATTGCCCACGAATTCCGGCGTGCCGGTCAGAATGCCCTTGAACTCGTTGAGCGGGGCACTCAGCGAAATCCCCTTGCCGTCGATCTTCAGCTCGCGGATCGTATTCTCGTGCGCACCGCCCCGATTCTTGATCACCGAGATCGCCTTGCGGATGCGCCCCTGCGATTCGAAGAACCGGAACAACACGACCGAATCGGCGATGTAGGAAACGTTGAGGTTGCCGGTCGACATGGTGCCGACCAACCCGTGTTGCGGATTGATCAGGATGGTCGCCACGCCCTTCTGGTTGAGGTAGGACAGCATCTCGTGCAGCTGAAGCATCAACTGCTTTTCCTGGGGCATCGCGGTGACGTAGCCGTTGAGGCTATCGATCACCAGCAGGCGGCAGTGGCGCTCCTCGACCGCACGCTGCATGTTCCAGGCGAACTCGCCCGGTGAGATCTCGGCCGGATCGACCTGGAGGATTTCCAGCAGGCCCGACGCCAGGTGTTTGCTCAGATCGATATCCAGCGACTCGGCGCGGGCGAGCAAGGTGCCGATGCGCTCATCGAATTCGAAGATGCAGCAGTGTTCACCGCGCTCGCAGGCCGCCCAGACGTACTGCAGCGCCACATTCGTCTTGCCGCTGCCAGCCGGGCCGGTCAACAGCGTGCTGGTGCCCCGCAGCGGACCGCCGCCGAGCAGACTGTCGATCTCGCCGACCCCGCTGCTGATGGGCGTGCCGTTGAACGTGGCGTGGTGGTCCGAGGCGATCAACCGCGGGAAGACCTCCAGGCCCCCTTCGCGGATGGTCATGTCATGGTAGCCAGCGGTGAAGTTCACTCCGCGCAGTTTCTGGACATGCATCCGGCGGCGCGCCGGGCCGAAATCCAGCGTGAGCCGTTCCAGCGACACCACGCCATGACACAGACTGTGCAACTGGCCATCGCGCTCCTCACCGGAGGCCGTCATGTCATCGACCAGCACCACGGTCGCGCTCTTGGGCGCGAAGAACTGCTTGAGCGAGAGAATCTGCCGGCGATAACGCAGCGGATCCTGCGACAGCAATCGCAGCTCGGACAGCGAATCGAACACCACCCGATGCGGCTTGATGCGCTCCACCTCGCCGAGGATCAGCTTGACCGTTTCGTCCAGCTCGACTTCCCAGGAGTGCAGTACCGACTGCATCCGTCCGTCGCCCAGCGCTTCCTCGGCCGAGGCCAGCTCGAACAACTCCAGCCCATCCAGGGACCAGCCGTGCGCATTGGCAACTTCTCGCAGCTCGTCAGCTGTCTCGGAGAGCGTGATGTAGAGGCAGCGCTCGCCCTTGCACAGCCCATGCAGCAGAAACTGCAGGGACAGCGTGGTCTTGCCGGAGCCTGGGGGTCCTTCCAGCAGGTACAGCCGTCCCTGCGGGAAGCCCCCGCCGAGGATGCTGTCGAGGCCTTCGATACCCGTCGCTACGCGTGCTTTTTGTGTCTGCATAAGGCTGCCAAAGTGGACGGCCGCAGCATACGAAGCGCGTTGTGTAGGCCCTGTCGGCTCTGGCCTCCGAAACTGAATGGAGGCCCACAACGCACAAAGCCCGCTTTCGCGGGCTCTGGGCTACTTTCTATTTGGAGGCCTGGGTCGGAATTGAACCGGCGTACGCGGATTTGCAGTCCGCTGCATGACCACTCTGCCACCAGGCCGGTGACCCTACGATCATCGAAGGCGTGTTGCATGCCCCGATAAAACAAGACCCCGAGAACGGGGCCTGGTCAGGATTTGGAGCGGGAAACGAGACTCGAACTCGCGACCTCAACCTTGGCAAGGTTGCGCTCTACCAACTGAGCTATTCCCGCAGACTTTCGCTTGCCCCGACGGCACCGCACCCTGAGGCGCTGGAGGCTGTCGGCCCCTCGACCTGCGTCGAAGGAGCGCTATTCTGTCGGAATTCCTTCACGTCGTCAACATCCTTTTCGCACCACGTCAGTGCGCTGTTCCGATCTGCCCGGACGCCTCCACAGTGCTGGCGCAGCCCCTCGATCCCAGGAACCCTTCGGCCATGCCACGCCATCTCCGTATCGCCCGCCTCGCCAGGGGCACTGCGATCAGCCTCGCCGCCGTCACCCTCCTGCTGGGTGCAACGACGCACGTCTTCTCCAACGCCTGGCTGATGCTGACCGACAGAAGCAACGTGATCCCGGCCGAGTCCTCGATCCTCTGGTTCGAGCCCTACGTCATCAACCAGGGCGCATCGAACTACTGGCTGTACGGCAAAGACCGCACCAACTACTACCACTTCGCGCATATGGAGCAGGCGCTGTACCTGTACCTGCCGATCAATAACAGCTGCCCCGGGTTTGATCGGGAAAACATCCGCACCTGGTGCAACGTCCGGATCGGGAAGCACCACTGACCCTCGACACGCACAAACGAAAAAAGCGACCCGGAAGGTCGCTTTTTTTCGTTGCATCGCATTGGGACGAATCCCGATGAAATGCGCTATCTGGAGCGGGAAACGAGACTCGAACTCGCGACCTCAACCTTGGCAAGGTTGCGCTCTACCAACTGAGCTATTCCCGCTTGGGAGGCGAAATTCTACAGCCAAATGCACCCCTGTCAACAGCCCTCACGCATTCTTTTTTGCTTTGGCGTTCTCACGCGCAAGGCGCTCGTCTTCGCGCAGGCTCGGCCACGCGGCGTGCAGGTATTGCAGGCCCGACCACAGTGTCAGGATCGAGGCGATCGCCAGGGTCCAATCGCCGATGTGGAAGACCTGGGTGCCCATCCAGATGTCCTGCATCGGGGTGTGCGGCGCGACCGAGTACAGCAGGCACAGCAGCGCGACCATCTGCGCGGTGGTTTTCACTTTGCCGATCACCGCCACACGCACTTTGGCCCGCTGGCCGATTTCCGCCATCCATTCGCGCAATGCCGACACGGCGATTTCACGGCCGACGATCACGGCCGCCCAGACCGCCATCCACGCGGTGGGATGGCCCTGCACGATCAGGAACAGCGCCACGGCCACCATCAGCTTGTCCGCGACCGGGTCGAGGAAGGCGCCGAACGCGGACTGCAGGTCGTAGCGGCGGGCGATCCAGCCGTCGAGCCAGTCGGTGAGCGCAGCCAGGCCGAAGATCGCCGCCGAGGCGAAATTGGTCCACTTGTAGGGGAGATAGAACACCAGCACCAGGACGGGGATCATCACGATCCGCAGCAGGGTCAGCCAGGTGGGGAGGGTCAACTTCATTGCGTCTCTCTACTCGCCCGCCGCGTCGGGCGTGGGCAGTCCATGAAGGTTAGCGTAGATACGCGCAGCGAGGGCGTCATTGATGCCGTCCACTTTCGCGATTTCCGCTTCGCCGGCGGCTTTCAGGCCGACCAGGCCGCCGAAATGTTTGAGCAGGCTGGCGCGCCGGCGCGGGCCGATGCCAGGAATATCCTCGAGTTTGCTGGTCATCCGAGCCTTCTGGCGGCGCCCACGGTGGCCGGTGATGGCGAAGCGGTGGGCTTCGTCACGCACCTGCTGGATGAACTGCAGCGCCGGTGAGGCCGCGCCCGGGCGTAGTTCGCGGCCATCCGGCATGACCAGGGCTTCATGCCCTGCCCTGCGCTCCACACCCTTGGCCACGCCGACCAGCATCACCCCTTCCACGCCCAGATCGGCCAGCGCCGCCTGCGCCTGGGCCAACTGGCCGGCGCCACCATCGATCAGCAACAGATCGGGCAGCACCGCATCTTCCTCCACCGCCCGGCGGAAGCGCCGCTCGATCGCCTGGCGCATGGCCGCGTAGTCATCGCCGGGCTCGATGCCGCTGATGTTGAAACGGCGGTACTGGCTGCGGACCGGGCCCGCCGCATCGAACACCACGCACGAGGCCACGGTGGCTTCGCCCATGGTGTGACTGATATCGAAACACTCCACGCGCTTGACCTGTTCGGTCAGACCGAGCATCTGCCGCAGGTCTTCGCTGCGCGCGTGCTGCGCGGTGCGGCTACCCAGTTCGGTCACCAGGGTGATCTGCGCGTTGCGCGCGGCCAGTTCCACATAGCCGGCGCGCTCACCGCGCACGTTCCAGCGCAGCTGCACCTTGTGCTCGGCGGAGGCACTCAACGCCGATTCGATCAGGCTGGCATCGGGAATCTCGCGATCGAGCAGGATCTCGCGCGGCGGCGCGTGCTCGGCGTAATACTGGGACACGAACGCGCCCAGCACCTCATCGGCACTCTCTTCGCCATTGGTGCGCGGGAAGAATGGGCGCGTGCCCATGTTGCGGCCATCGCGGAAGGCCAGCAGCAGCACGCAGGCACTGGCGCCCTGGGTGGCACAGGCGAGCACGTCCAGATCCGCCGCGCGGCCGTCCACGTACTGGCGGGTCTGCATGCTGCGCAGCGAGGCGATCAGATCGCGCAGGCGCGCGGCCTGCTCGAACTCCAGTGCTTCGCTGGCGGTCTGCATCTGGGTGCCGAGCTCGCGCGCCAGCTGATCGCTCTTGCCTTCCAGGAACATCGAGGCGCGGCGTACCGACTCGGCGTAATCGTCCGGCGCCACCAGCTCCACGCACGGCGCGCTGCAGCGGCCGATCTGGTACTGCAGGCAGGGCCGCGAGCGGTTGCGGAACACGCTGTCTTCGCAGCTGCGCAGCTTGAACAGCTTGTGCATCAGGTTGAGCGTTTCGCGCACGGCAGTGACGCCCGGGTACGGACCGAAGTAGCGCCCGGGTACCGCCCGCGGGCCACGGTGCAGCGCGATGCGCGGCCATTGCTCACGGGTCAGCAGCACGTGCGGATAGGTCTTGTCGTCGCGCAGGGAGACGTTGTAGCGCGGCGAGAGCGACTTGATCAGCTGGTTTTCCAGCAGCAGCGCCTCGGCCTCCGAGCGGGTCACGGTCACGTCCATGCGCGCGACCTGCGACAGCATCGACATGATCCGCGTGGTCTTGGGCGTGCCGTTGAAATAGCTGCCCACGCGGTTGCGCAGCGCACGCGCCTTGCCGACGTACAGCAGCGTGTCATCGGCGGCGTACATGCGGTACACGCCGGGGGCGGTGCTCAGGTGGGCCGCAAATGCCTTGCCATCGAAGGCGGGGGCGGAAGAAACAGTCATTCGTTGATCGGCACGTCGCTCAGGACACCACTGACGGGGTCGAATCGCAGCACGGCATGGGCATCGGTCTCGGCAATCCAGACCGCGCCACCGCCGAGCGCCAGGCCAGCCGGGCCATGCAGGCGGCGCGGCAACTCCAGCGTACTCAGCTCACCACCGCCCAGGCGCAGCGTGCGCAGGCGGCCGTTGCCGGCATCGGCGATCCACAGCAGCGGCGCATCCGGACTGAGCGCGATCGCCTGCGGGTACTGCAGCAGTGCCGAGGTGCGCGGGCCGTCCTGTTCGCCGAAGGTCCACAGCCCCTGCCCGACCAGCGTCTGCACCAGATCCCCACGCAACTGCATGGCGCGGATAGAGGAGCCCAGCGCATCGCAGACGTACAGCACCTGCTGGACCGCCGCGACCGAGCACGGCTGCGCGAACGCGGCCATGTGGCCACTGCCGTCGCGCTCGTCGATCGCCCCACTGCCGGCGCGCCAGTGCAGGCTGCGCTGGCCAAGGTGATAGCTCCAGATACGGTTGTCGCCGGCCATCGCAATGTGGATCTGGTTGTCGGCGACGGCCAGTCCCTGCGGATGGTTGAGCGCGGTGTAGCGCGGATCGGCCACCGGCCCTTCGATCGGTTCGCCGGGGCGGCCAGTGCCGCACAGCGTGTCGACCTGGCCGGAGAGCAGATGGATGCGGCGCAGGGCATGGTTGCCGGTGTCGGCCACGTACAGCCATTCGCGCTCCAGCGCGAGGCCCTGCGGATGGTGGAAGGCCGCCTGGGCCTGGTCGCCATCCATGAAATCGGCGGTGCCCATGCCGAACTGGCGCAGCACGCGGCCACCATGGCTGCATTCCAGCACGCGGTGATGGCCGGTGTCGGCGATGTACAGGCGCTCGGTGGTCACCGCCAACCCGGTCGGGAAGCGCAGCGGGAGGCGCGGCTCGGGACTGAGTTCACGGGCGCCGTGCAGATCCTCATCGGACGGCCGCGGGCTGCCTTCGCACAGCGCAGTGAGCGAGCGTTCCAGTTCCCCGCCGAGACCGACCAGACGCTCGCGCTCGCGCCCTTGGGCATCGAGCAGGACCAGGGTCGGCCATGCGGTCACGCCGAAGCGGCGCCAGCCATCCCAGTCCGCATCCAGCAGGGCCGGCGCGTTCAGCCCCTGGCGGCGCAGCAGCTTGAGGGACTGATCGGGATCGCGCTCGCCGTCAAAACGTGGCACCTGCAGCACCAGCAGCTGCAGCTTGCCCGGGTTGCGTGATTGCCACTGGGCCAGCTCGGCCAGCCGCTGCGCGCACCACACCGAGGCGGCATTGACGAAGGCCAGCACGACCGGCCGCCCCTGCAGCTCGGCCAGGGTGGTCGGTTTGGCGTTGAGCCAGGTGGCGAACTCGGGCAGATCCTGGACGGGCTGGACGTTCATGCCCCGATTATGCCGGAGTACGCGTCATGCAACCGTCGTGCCACGGTCACGGGTGTGCCGCCCACCAGGCTTCGGCGCGCGCCAGATCGTCCGGGGTATCAATGCCGGGCGGGAACTCGGCCGGGGTCAGCGCCACGCTGATGCGGTGCCCCGCTTCCAGCACGCGCAACTGCTCCAGCGACTCCAGCTGTTCCAGCGTGCCAGCCGGCAACGCGGCGAACTGGCGCAGGAAACCGGCGCGGTAGCCGTAGATGCCGATATGGCGCAGCCAGTGCGCGCCGGCGAGCGTGTCGCGCGAGCGGGCGAAGGCATCGCGGTGCCACGGAATGGGCGCGCGGCTGAAGTACAGCGCGTCCAGGTTCTGCTTGCGCACGACCTTGACCACGTTCGGGTCGAACAGGGTGTCCGCGTCTTCCACCGGCGTGGCCAGCGTGGACATCTCCGCACCGCTGTAGACCAAGGCTTCGGCCACCGCGCGGATGCCTTCTGCCGGGGCAAAGGGCTCGTCGCCCTGCAGGTTCACCACCAGGGTGTCATCGGACCAGCCCGCCTGCGCCGCGCACTCGGCCAGCCGATCGGTGCCGGAGGCGTGCCCGGTGGAGGTCATCGCCACACGTACCTCGGCCATGCCCTGCAGGGCATCGGCGATGCGCTGATCGTCGGTGGCGACCCATACCTCGCGCGCGCCGGCGAGCAGCGCGCGTTGCGCCACGCGCAGCACCAGCGGCTCGCCGCCGAGCAGGCGCAGCGGCTTGCCTGGCAGCCGCGAAGCGGCATAACGGGCGGGGATGGCAACGACGAACTCGACGGAAGCGCTCATGGGGGATGACCTGTACGAAAGGAATGCAGTCAGGGACGCAGTGTGCCGCAACCGGCACCGGGCCCGTCAACGCTTGCCGAGTTTCTCGACGCGGTCCAGCAGGCTGATCCAGAACGCCGCCGGCAACTCGGCCGACAGCGGCACGGCGAAGTGCCATTCGGTCGCGAACGACTTGCACTTGACCGCGTCCTTCTCGGTCATCAGCACCGGCAGTTCGCTGCCGAAGCGCAGATCCGCTGGCTGGTAGGCATGGTGATCAGCGAAGGCATGCGGCACCACGCCGATCCGATGCGCGCGCAGCATGTCGAAGAAGCGCTGCGGATTGGCGATACCGGCCACCGCATGGACGCGCTGGCCCTGGAAATGCGAGAGGCGCCGCGCGCGGCCGCCCTGCAGCGGCTGTGCGCTGTCGATGCGCAGCTGCATCGGCCATTCGCCGAAGCCGCAGGCGGTCTGCGCTTCGGTGCCATCGCTGGCCTGGCCCATGTTGACCACGCGGAAATCGCAGTCGCGCGCACGGCTGGCTGGCTCGCGCAGCGGCCCGGCGGGAATCAGCCGGCCGTTGCCGTAACGACGCTGGGCGTCGACGACTTCAATTTCGATGTCGCGCGCCAGCCGGTAGTGCTGCAGGCCATCGTCGCAGACGATGATGTCGCAGCCCGCCTCGACCAGCGCCTTGCCGGCCGCGACACGGTCCGCATCCACCCGCACCGGCACGCCGGTTTTCCAGGCGATCAGCACCGGCTCGTCGCCGCCGACGGCGGTATCGGTGCTGGTCAGGACCCAGCGCGGGGTGCCTGCATCCTCGCGCCCATAGCCACGGCTGGCGACCCCCGGCTTCCAGCCGGCGTCGCGCAGACGGTTGACCAGGGCGATCGTCAGCGGGGTCTTGCCGGTGCCACCGGCGGTGACGTTGCCGACCACCACCACCGGCACCGGCAGTGAATGCCGTTTCAGCCAGCGACGGCGATACGCCATCCGGCGCAGCGCGATCGCCGCGCCGTACAGCGGTGACGCCAGGCGGGCCAGGAACGGAATCGCGCTGCCGTCGTACCAGTACGACGGCGTGTGGGTGCCCTTGCCTGCCATCAAGGCTGCCTTTCGCGGAACTGCATCTTGTGCAGGTGCTCGTACAGGCCACCCAGCGCCAGCAGTTCGTTGTGCGTGCCGCGCTCGACGATGCGGCCATGGTCCATCACCAGCACCTGATCGGCATGTTCGATGGTGGACAGACGGTGCGCGATCACCAGCGTGGTGCGCTCGGGCATCAGGCGCTGCAACGCATCCTGCACCAGGCGCTCGGACTCGTTGTCGAGCGCAGCGGTCGCTTCATCCAGGATCAGGATCGGCGCATCGCGCAGGATCGCGCGGGCGATCGCCAGGCGCTGACGCTGGCCGCCGGAGAGCAGCGCACCGTTCTCGCCGACCGGCGTCTGCAGTTGCTGCGGCATGCGCGCGATGAACTCCCACGCATTGGCGGCTTCGGCCGCGGCGCGGATCTGCTCTTCGGTCGCATCCATGCCGTAGGCGATGTTGGCGCCCACGGTGTCATCGAACAGCATGACCTTCTGCCCGACGATGGCCACCTGGCGACGCAGGTCAGCCAGCGGGTAATCGTCCAGCGCCACCCCATCCAGCGTGATGCGGCCACCGCTGGGTTCGTAGAAGCGCGGCACCAGGCGGATCAGGCTGGTTTTGCCGCTACCGGAGCGGCCGACAATCGCCGTCACCGTGCCCGGCTTGGCCACGAAACTGATGTCGTCCAGCGCGATGCCGGTGTCTTCGCGATAACGCAGCATCACGTGCTCGAACGCAAGCTCGCCCCGTGCGCGGCCGATCCGCTGGATCCCTTCGTCGCGCTCGACCGGCATATCGAGAATCCCGAACAGGCGCTCGGCCGCGGCCACACCGCGCGAGATCGAGGTCTGCACACTGGTCAGGCGACGCAGTGACGGAATGATCGCCATCATCGAGGTCATCAGGCCCATGAACTGGCCTGCGTTGAGCTTGCCGGCCAGCGCCTCGCGGGTGGACACCCATACGATCACCGCCAGCGCCAGGGCCGCGAGGAACTGCACCGTGCTGGAGGCCAGCGCGCGCGTGGTTTCGACCTTCATGTTCAGGCCGAGCATGCGGTTGGCAAGCCTGGAATAGCGCGAAATCTCGTGCGCCTGGGTGCCATGCACCTTCACTTCCTGCTGCGCGGCCAGGGACTGTTCGGCGGTCTGCGCCATGCCGCCCATGCCGTCCTGGATGCCACGGCTGATCCGGCGGTAGCGCTTGCCCACGATCGAGACGATCACGCCGATCAGCGGCACCACCACCAGCATCGCCATCGTGACCTTGACGCTCATCTGCAGCATCACCACCAGCATGGCGATGATGGTGAGCGTATCGGCCACCAGGGTCTTGAGCGCATCGGCGCTGGCCTGGGTGACCTGCTCGGTATCGAAGTTCAGGCGGCTGACCATCACCGGCGTGGCCTCGGCATCGAAATGCGAGGACGGCAGATGCAGGTACTTTTCCAGCACCTGCTCACGCAGGTCGCGCACCACGCTGCGCCCGGTGCGGGCCAGCGCGTAATCGCTGACCAGGGTGGCCAGGCTGCGCATCATGAACAACCCGAGGATGGTCAACGGCAGGATCACCGCCATCCGCGGCTCCGGGTTGACGAAGCCCCGGTTGACCAGCGGCTCCATGAGCTTGGTGAAGCTGTAGCCGGCCAGGGCCTCGACCACCATCGCGACCACGGCGGCGACCATGAACACCCAATAGGCACCGGTATACCCGAGCAGGCGCTTGTAGATCGGCCAGACGGGGGAGTGTTTCTTGCTCATGGACGCACCTCCGGCGCGGTAGCGATGGCGATGCGGCGGAAGCCCAGCTGGCCCAGAGCATCCTGGGCCGTGACGACAGCCTGGTAAGGGGTGCGCGCGTCGGCGCGCAACAGCACGGTCTGTTCCCGATCGCTGCCGGCGACGGCGGCAATGGTCTGCTTGACCGACTCGACGTCGGTGCGCAGCACTTCCTGGTCGTTGATGAAGTAACGCCCTTCGGCATTGACCAGCACGCTCAGCGAGCGCGGCGGCTCGGTGGTGTCCTGCTGGCTGGCGGTCGGCAACTGCAGCTGCAGCGTCGAACGCGCGTCGAAGGTGGTGGTGACCACGAAGAAGATGATCAGAACGAGGATCACATCGATCAGGGGAACCAGATCGATATGCGGCTCGTCCTGGATCCGGTCATTGCGGATGCGCATCCGTCAGCCCTTGACCGTGACCGGTGCGGCGCCGGCCGAACCAGCGGCGGCACGCGGCGCGTTGTTCATCACGCCCGGGCGACCGTCGAGTGCATCCAGCAGCGCCGACGCCTCCTGCTCCATCTCGATCACGTAACCGGCGATGCGGCCCTTGAAATAGCGATGGAACATCAGCGCAGGGATCGCCACGATCATGCCGGTGGCGGTGCAGACCAGCGCCTTGCCGATACCGCCGGCCAGCTGGTTCACATCGCCCACGCCGTGGTCGAGAATGCCCATGAACATCTGGATCATGCCGACCACCGTGCCGAGCAGGCCCAGCAGCGGGCCCGCCGAGGCGATCGTGCCCAGTGCGTTCAGGAACCGCTCCATGCGGTGAACCAGATGCCGGCCGGCATCTTCGATGCGCTCGCGGATCTGGTCGCGCGGGCGGTTGCGCGCTTCCAGCGCGGTCGCCAGCAGCGCGCCCAGCGGCGAGTTGCCGCGCAGCGACTGGATGTGGCTCGGGTCGAGCTTGCCGCGTGCGGCCCAGTTGCGCACTTCCTGGCCCAGCCCGGGGGGCAGGACTTCATTGCGCCGCAGGGTCCAGAAACGCTCCAGGACGATTGCCAAAGCCAGTACGCCCAACAGCAGCAGCGGCAGCATCGGCCAGCCACCGGCCTTGACCAGTTCCCACACGTTTCAATCCTCCGGCCCAGCGGCCGCCTGTTTGATCGCCGATAGGATAGCAGCCGGCCGGCTCCGCTCCGCGGCATCCCACCAACGCCGCTCGAAAACCCGTTGTTCACGCACCTGCAGGCCTCCACGCCCGAGCCAGATGCGAACCGCGCCGCTCTCGGACGTGTTGAGCACTTCGGCGCCCACCGCCTGCCAGCGCTCCACCACCTCGGCACGCGGATGCCCAAACCGGTTGCGGTGACCGGTCGAGACGATCGCCAGCCGCGGCGCGACGGCCGCCACCCAGGCCGGCGTGGACGAACTGGCACTGCCATGGTGCGGCACCACGACCGCCTGGGCCGCCAGCAGCGCGCCTGCGTGCCGGAGCAGCAGGGCCTCGCTGCGCTTCTCGATGTCCCCGGCCAGCAGGATGGCCCCCTGGTTGGTTTCCAGCCGCAGCACGCAGCTGCTGTCGTTGGTCGACTGCGGTTCGTCGCGCGGCGGATGCAGCACCCGGAACGTCACGCCGTCCCACTGCCAGGATTGCCCGGCATGGCAGGTCGATGCGCGGCCACGCAGGACGCCGGGCGGCGCCTGCAGCATCGCGCCGGGAAAGCTGCGACGCACCCCGCGCAGGCCACCGGTGTGGTCGCGATGGTCGTGGCTGATCATGATCCGGTCCAGCCGACCCTGCCCCAGCGCACGCAGGGTCGGCACGACGATCCGCTCGCCGGCATCGAATCCCTCCTCGGCCCCCGGCCCGGTGTCGTACAGCAGCGTGTGCCGACGCGTGCGTACTGCCACCGCCAGGCCCTGCCCCACGTCCATCACCAGCAGTTCCACCTCGCCCTCAGCCGGCACGTGCCGCGCCGGCCACAACAGCGGCAGGCACAGCACCAGTGCGGGGACCCGGCCACCACTGCCACGCGGCAGCAGCAGCCAGAACACGCCGAACACGGCCGAGATCAGCGCCCAGCGGTTGGACTGCGGCAGCCACCACAGCGACAGCTCGCTGCGCGCGGCATACCCGAACAGCCACCAGCTGGCCTCGAAGCACCACGCCGCCAGCTGCCACGGCCAGCCCCCCGCCCCGTCGATCAGCGCCTCCAGGGCGGTGCCGAGCAGCGCCAGCGGCACCACCACCATCGTCCACCAGGGAATCGCCACCAGGTTCACCAGCGGTCCCGCCCGCGAGGCCTGCCCGAACAACGCCACGGTCAACGGCAGCAGCGCCACGGTTGCCACACCCTGCGCACTCAGGAACCCCCGCAACCCTCCCTCCTCGCGCCCGGGCAGGCACCAGATCAGCCACAGCACGCCGGCAAAGCTCAGCCAGAAACCGGGCGCAAGGACGGCGAGCGGGTCGAACAGCAGCATCGCCAGCGCCGCCAGGGAGAGCGACTGCGCCACGGTTGCCCGCCGCCGGCTGCAGCGCGCAGTGGCCACCACCGCGATCATCAGCACGGTCCGCACCGTCGGCAGCGCGAAACCGGCGGCTGCGGCATACAGCGCCGCGCCTGCGACGGCCGCCGCCGCGGCCCCCATCGGACGCGGTACGTACAGGCCGAGCATCGGCAGGCACCGCCAGAGCCCGCCCGCCAAAAGAGCGGCGACGCCGGCCACCACGCCGACATGGAAGCCGGAGATCGCCACCAGGTGGGTCACCCCCAGCGCACGCAGGTCATCCCAATCGGCTTGGCTCAGGCCGCGGGTATCGCCCAGTGCCAGCGCCTGGACGAAGCGACGACCATCGCCCTCGACTGCCGTGGCGATCGCGTCAGCCATCTGCTCTCGCCACGCAGGCAGTCCGGTCGGCTCACCCAGCGGGTGCGCCTGGGCAGGCTCGCGCACGTACCCGCTGCCAGCCACCCGTTGCCGCAACGCATAGCCTTCGGCGTCAAACCCGCCGGGGTTCACCCGCCCGCGTGGCGGCCGGACCCGGACCGTGAGCGACCAGCGTTCGCCGGCCTGGAGCGTGCGCCGGCGCTCATCGGCTGGGCCACGGAATGCGTCATGCCAGCCCAGCGCCAGGTCACGGCCGCGCAGTCCGGTTGGCATCGTCGGGCCGTCGTCCACCCGGTAGCGGAAACGGGTACCGCCGGGACCCTGCTGAGGCAGGCTGATCACGCGCCCCTGCAGCACATGGTCCACCGGCGGGCCACCGGGGGGCAGCTGCTGCGCCAGCCCGGCGTGACCGTGCACGGCGGCCCAACCGAGACCGAACAAGGCAGCGCCGAGGAGGCGGAGGCGGCAGGGCAGGACCCAGAGCAGGCTGCCGGCAGCTGCTGCGGCAACGCCCCACCCCAGCGGCAGCAGCCGGGGCGAGAAGACGATCGTGCAGATGCCTGCCAGCAAAGCGACGACACACGCCTTGCCGAAAATGGGAAGCGACGCGTGTGCAGCCATGCCGCCGCTGTGTAGCACTCGCCGCATGTGCAGCACCCAGCAAACCCTGAGTGTCGACGGCGGGCGCAGTGCGGGGTATCAGTGCGCCATGCAGGCCGTTGTCAGGAAACGCACATAGCAAAAAAGCCAACCCGAGGGCTGGCTTTTCTGTTGTGCCACGACAGTCTCCGGGACTGAAGTGGTGGGCGGTACAGGGTTCGAACCTGTGACCCCTACCATGTCAAGGTAGTGCTCTACCGCTGAGCTAACCGCCCGTTTTGCTTTCCTGCCCCGCTGCGAATGCGTCGGTGCAGGCCGCGTATATTACGGACGCCCCCCGGAAAGCGCAACACTTTTGTGAAGATATTTCCCAATGTGTTGTTCAGCCCAGACTGGCCTCCTTCAACTGGCGGATCTGATCACGTACCCGGGCCGCATCTTCGAACTCCAGATCGCGGGCGTGCTGGTACATCTGCTGCTCCAGGGCCTGCAGGCGCTTGGCGATCTGGGCCGGCTCCATCGTGCGGTAATCGGTGGACTCTTCGGCCACACGCCCGCCCTTGCCTTTGCCCTTCCCTTTGCCGCGCGACTCTTTCTCGGCCGCTTCCGAACGCGCGCCTTCGAGCACATCGGTGATCGGACGCAGCACCGACTTGGGCACGATGCCGTGCAGCTCGTTGTATTCGACCTGCTTGGCGCGACGGCGGTCGGTCTCGTCGATCGCGGCCTGCATCGAGCGCGTCATCTTGTCCGCATAGAGGATCGCCTTGCCGCGCAGGTTGCGCGCGGCGCGGCCGATGGTCTGGATCAGCGAACCGGTCGAACGCAGGAAGCCTTCCTTGTCGGCATCAAGGATCGCCACCAGCGACACTTCCGGCATGTCCAGGCCTTCGCGCAGCAGGTTGATGCCGACCAGCACATCGAACTTGCCCAGACGCAGATCGCGAATGATCTCCACGCGCTCGACGGTGTCGATATCCGAGTGCAGGTAACGCACGCGGATGCCGTGTTCGGTCAGGTACTCGGTGAGGTTCTCGGCCATGCGCTTGGTCAGCGTGGTGACCAGCACGCGGTCGCCCAGCTTGATGCGCTCGTTGACCTCGGACATCAGGTCATCGACCTGGGTGCCGACCGGGCGGATCTCGACGACCGGATCGATCAGGCCGGTCGGGCGTACCACCAGTTCCGTGATCTCGCCTTCGGTCTCGCGCAGCTCATACGGCCCCGGCGTGGCCGAGACATAGATGCTGCGCGGGCAACGCTCTTCCCATTCTTCAAATCGCAGCGGACGGTTGTCCAGGGCCGAGGGCAGGCGGAAACCGAACTCGACCAGGGTTTCCTTGCGCGACCGGTCGCCTTTGAACATCGCGCCGATCTGCGGAATGGTCACGTGCGATTCGTCGATCACCAGCAGCGCATCCGGCGGCAGGTAATCGAACAACGTCGGCGGTGGATCGCCGGCGTTCTTGCCGGTGAGATGCCGCGAGTAGTTCTCGATGCCGTTGCAGTAGCCGACCTCAGCCATCATCTCCAGATCGAACTGAGTACGCTGCGCCAGGCGCTGCGCTTCCACCAGCTTGTTCTGCTCGTACAGCTGTTCCAGGCGGACCTTCAACTCCGCCTTGATCGTGTCCACCGCCGACAGCACGCGCTCGCGGGTGGTCGCGTAGTGGGTCTTGGGATAGATGGTGTAGCGCATCATCTTGCGCAGGCTTTCGCCGGTCAGCGGATCGAACATGCTGATCTGCTCGACCTCGCCTTCGAAGAGTTCGATGCGCACCGCTTCGCTGTCCGATTCGGCCGGGAACACATCGATCACTTCGCCGCGCACGCGGAAGGTGCCGCGGTGCAGCTCGAATTCGTTGCGGGTGTACTGCAGCTGGGTCAGGTGCTTGATCAGGTCGCGCTGGTCGATCCGCTCACCGGTGGAGAGGATCAGGCGCATCGACAGATAGTCCTCGGGCGCGCCGAGGCCGTAGATCGCCGATACCGTCGCCACCACGATCGCATCCGGGCGTGACAACAGGGTCTTGGTCGCCGCCAGCCGCATCTGCTCGATGTGCTCGTTGATCGAACTGTCCTTCTCGATGAAGGTGTCCGAAGAAGGCACATAGGCCTCCGGCTGGTAGTAGTCGTAGTAGCTGACGAAATACTCGACCGCGTTGTGCGGGAAGAACGACTTGAACTCGCCGTACAACTGCGCGGCCAGGGTCTTGTTCGGCGCCATCACCAGGGTCGGTTTCTGGACCCGCTGGATCACGTTGGCGACCGTGTAGGTCTTGCCGGAACCGGTGACGCCGAGCAGGGTCTGCTTGGCGATGCCCGCCTCGAAGTTGGCGGTCAGTTTCTCGATGGCCGCCGGTTGGTCGCCCGCCGGCGAATACGGGGATTCAAGTTGGAAACGATCGCTCATGGTGCCGCCACTGCCGGGAAGCCTTCAGTATAACGGCCGGGTTGGTGACGGCCTGTTGAGGGGAGGGCCGACAGCACAACGCGGCATGAACCGGCGGCGGTGGGGCCGTCGGGCCGCCAGAGTGAAGGTTGCACGCACCCCGGACCGTTGCCGTGGAACACGCCCGCCCCCTGCCCTGCCCGGCCAACTGCGCCGGCGTGACGCTGATCCAGTCGCTGATCGCGATGGCGGTCCTGGCCATCCTCACCGGCATGGCCCTGCCGGCCATGCAGCAGACCCGGGATCGCCTGCAGGCCGACAGCCTGCGCATGCAGCTGGCCTCCGCATTGGCGACCGCGCGCAACACGGCGATCACCGAACGGCGCCCGATCGCGGTCTGCCCCACTGACGATGGCGTGACGTGCGGCCGGGACTGGGCCCGGGGCTGGATGCTCTATGCCCCCGCAACGCCTTCCTCGGGCGAGGCGCGTTCCGCAGGCCCCCTGCTGGTGCAGCAGCACGCCCGCTCCAGGCTGAGCGCCTGGGGCAGCCAGGCCAAGCCGCGCCTCCAGTTCCGGCCGGATGGGCGGCTCAATGGCAGCAACCAGTCGGTCATCTTCTGCCTGGACGGCGCCTCCCAGGGCAAGGTGGTGGTCAGCCTTTCAGGCCGCATCCGCAGCGAGCGCCCGCGGCGCCCCGTGGCCTGCTGAGGCCGTCATCGCCCGCCGGACGGAAACACAAAAAGCAAAAGCCGCGATTGCTCGCGGCTTTTGCAGATCTGGCGCCCGAAGTTGGACTCGAACCAACGACCCCCTGATTAACAGTCAAGTGCTCTAACCGGCTGAGCTATTCGGGCGGGGTGCGCATTCTAGCCAGCATCGGCAGGGGGATGCAAGCACTCCGGTACAACCGGCGATAGGGCAACGTTACCAGCAGCCGGAGACGGTCTTCTCGGTGGGCTTCTTGCGCCCTGCCTGATCCAGCGCCAACGTGCCGCACGTGTCCTTGGCCTGGCTTCCGCCGGCCACCGGGACGGCCTGGATACCGAACGTACTCGCTGTCGGATCCTTGTCGAAAGACAGGGTGTAATGTGCGGTGCCATCGCGCGGTGACTGGGTGAACTGCAGCTTGGCGGTGGCGTACGTGTTCTGGACCGTGTGGTAACGCTCCAGGTTCTGGGCCAGCTCCACCAGATCGGCCTTGGCCTGGGCACGCCGGGATTTCCGCACGGAGTCCTGATAGGCCGGCATGGCGATGGTGGCAAGGATGGCCACCACGGCCACCGTGATCATCAGCTCGATCAGGGTGAAACCGGCGACACGGCGGCGGAAGGCGGTCTGCATGGGGGCTCTCGTCATGAAGGTCATCAGCGCACCTGCCGCCAGGACTGGCGTCCGCAGGGGCGCGGCATGTACAGCGGGTCGGCACCCGGTGCACGCAGCACGAAGGTGCACTGGTTGGCCTTGATCAGCTCATCCACCGTGCAGGTGGCCTTGGTCGGGTCGCACGGAGTCAACTTCGGCACGAAGATGTTGCTGTCCTTCACCGGTGGGCCGCTATTGGTGGCCCCGCCCTTGGTCAGCGCGATGCCGCCGCAGTTGCCTGTGCACAGCGAATCGCCCCCGATCTCCTGACTGAGGCCGGTCATCGATCCAGCGCCTGTAAGCAGATCCAGCGAGTACATCCAGTTGGTACCGCCGCCGCCGCCGCAGATCGCCTGACCCGGCTCGTAGGTGGTGAACACCACCTTCCGATCCTGGATGGTCGGATAGCCAACGAAGCGCTCACCGGCCACCACGTCGCCGACGATCAGGTCGGTATACCAGCCGCGCTGGCTCACATAATTGACGGCGTTGCTGCTGACATCCCGCAGCGAGTAACCCCCGCTTCCGGCACGCGAGGTGATCTGCTGCGAGATCAGATCACCGCGTCCGCCAATCGTCGAGGTCATGTTGTCCCAGACGCCGTACAGCGATTGCACCGGCGAAGACGAACTCACGGAATTGTCGTCATTGGTGAAGTACTGGCCGGTACCGAACACGATGTTGTAGCCACGCCCGGCCGCCTTGGAGACCTCCAGCCCCCCCATGATCGGCTGGGCGACGCTGTTGCGGCTGGCGGTGAACAGGGGTGCGCCACTGTAGGCCACGGCCCACTTGCTGGGGTCTGGATCGCGGAGGTCGAACTTCCACAGGTTGCCCTGCATGTCACCGCCATAGACGGTGTCGGCGATCCCGTTGCTGTTGTAGGCCGCCACCGGCGCGACGTTGATCAGGCCGTTGCGCAACGCATAGCCGCTGCCACTGGGCGACAGTCGCTTGAGCACCTGCCCGGTCTGGATATCCACCACGAACAGCACCGGCTTGCCACTGGATGCATTGACGCCGTTGCCGAAGATCGCCACGAACCGCGGCGCGCTCTCAGCCGCACTGCCAGCGACCGGCACGATCACCGGCTTGCCCAGCGCGAAGCCCATGTCCGAATCGGTCTTGCCCGAGACTTCCCACAGCACGTCATCCTTGGTGAAAGCGCCCGGATTGCTGATGTTCAAGCCAAACATCGCGCCGTTGCCGACAGCCTTCGCATTGGGCGCCAGGGTGGCGCCGCCGGCACCGGTGGAGCCGACCAGCACGGTATGCCAGGCATCGCCGTAATAGACGTCCGACGAGGTCAGCGCACCATCCACGTAATAACGATGCGAGTACTTCGGATTGGCCAGCTCGGCCATGTGCTGCAGCGAGGCGGACGGAATGAACGCGAAGAGCTCATTGCCGGCCGTTGTGCCGGTGGAGGCATCGAAGGCGTGCAGCATGCCGTCGTTCGCGCCGACATACACCATGGTGCGCCGGCTCTTCTTCGCGGTCAGGTAGTCCTTGTATCGGGTCGCCAGCGTCGCCTTCCAGGCGGGCGTGGAGCCCCACGTGCCATAGCCGTAGTTGTCGGCCGTGGACACGATCTCGGTGGTGGAGTTGACGATATCGCCAAGAATCGAACCACGCGAGCGGAAGCCGCTGATGGCCGAGCCTTTCAGGTAGTTCACCAGGTCGGCCACGCTGTGCGAGCCAAACCAATCGGGGATAGAGCTACTGAAACCCATACTGGCCAACTGCGCCTTGCGGTCCGCACCCGGGACATTGTTCGCCTCGAACGGTGCAGCCGCCACCGGCACCAACGCCCCGCTCCCATCGACCGTGGTCGGCGAAGTCGCCATGACGATGGTGCGACCACTGGAGCTCATCTTGGTCGAGGCGCGCCACAGCTCAATGTCATCGGTACCCGTGTCGGACACCTTGCTGGCAACGACATCACCCACCCAGTCGTTGGTGCCCGAGGTCACTTTGTAACTGGCTGATACCGTGAACGAGCCCGCATTGATACGCGCACCGGAGCCACCGCCCGCCACCGGCGCGTCGCCTTCCGCAGCACTTGCGAAGATCGCCTCGAGCGCGGCCTTGAGCTTGGCTGGATTGCGTGCGAGGAAGTAGTTATCCGGCGTACCTGGCACCTTGGTGTCCCACTTGCCACTGGGCACGCCGTATTTGGCGGCGTACCACAGCGGGCTTTCCAGCTGGCTGGCCTGCGCACCACTCAACTTGTAGCGAACCAGAGAAGGCTTGGTCCAGTTGTCCGGCGGATTCTCCGAGGTGCTGATCACCGAGCCATTGCTGTCGCCCGGACGCAGCAGCAGGCGCTGCACGTTGGTCGCGCTCGAGCCAACGATGGTGTAACCGGTCAACATCGCATTGCCTGCGTACGCCGAAAGATTCTCAAGGCGCACCAGTACCTCATCTTCGCCGATGGTCGCGCTCAACAAGCCATTGGCGCATTCCGTCTTGTTCTCCGATCGCCAACACATGTCAGCCACGCCCGCCTTGTCCCCGCAGGCAGCACCGACGCAGTAGCTCATCATCGTCACGACGTCGTTGTCATGATCGTTGCCCCACAACGAATCCTCCCACACCAGCGAGAAGCTGCCGGACTTGCCGTCGGCACGATAGGGACGACCATAGACATGCTTGGCACCTACCGTCGACTGCTTGGTGCCGATTCCGACGGCGCCGAGGAAGCAGCTGCGCCAACCCGAATCACTGATCTTGGCACTGCCGGTGTTGTTTGCCTGACACAGCGGCGACAACGAAATCGTGCCGCCGGCAACGCTGATGTCGAACTTGGGCAGGTTCTCCGCCATGGCCACCGTATAGGTGGTCGCGGTCACTTTGTAGTCCGCCGGCTTGCCTGTCAGGCCCGGGCGCAGATCGGTCTCCGCGGCGGCCTTTGCCAACCCTGCCATCAGGTAGCTACCTTCGGTGGAAGGAATGTCCGGACAGATACCGCGGACCAGACTGAGGTTGTCGACGGTGCGGGCTTCGCAGATGTCTTCGTGGGTTCGAATCGACTCGTAGCGGCCAGTGAGTCCGACCCGCCCAGCCATATAACTTTTGCCGTTGATCCCTTCCGCAGCACCGAGCGCATCCGTTGCTGACACCGCCGAAGCCAGATGGGGCACCGAGCCGACGTTGTCACTGTCGAACGACGGGAGCCCCGAGGACATCACCAGGATGTTGCAGGTGGCGCAGTACGAGTTCCCCCCCGTTGCCGTGCTCCGGTAAGGATCCTTCCATTCGACCCCGGTTGGCAGGCCCGAAAGATCACCGGTATCTCCGTAAACCTTGGTTCCAGCGCCCACGTAACGCAGCGCCTCGGCATACATCTCGGCCAGCGGATTACCCCAGGCACTGCAGTTCTTGGCACCGTCGCCGGAACTGCCCGGATCGAGCAAATGGCCGCGCCCCTTGAACCCCTGGCGGTTCAGAATGCTGTAGTCGTTGCAGTCGTTCCAATTGTTGCTCCAGTTCCACTGGTCAATCCGGAAGTTGGACATCGTATTGATGATGCCCTCGGCGCCACTGTTCTTCGCCAGGCAGAGCTGCCCGGTGGCCAGGTTGATCTCATCGCCCGCGTCACAAAGCGTACTGCCATTGCCAGCAATCTTGCCGATGTTCCGGCGAAGCACACCGCCATCGCGAGGACTGGAGTAGGTGCCGGTCACCAGGCCAAAACGAAGACGGCCACTCTCACCATAGCTCTGCAGCAGACCACTAGGCTTGTAGTGATCGTTGGTACCGTCGTTGTACTTGCGGCAGAAACTCTCGCGGTGCGCATCCTTGCCTGGATTACAGACTTCCACCCGGACGTTGTAGTCGGTGGTTTTTTTAGGCGTATCCGAGCCGCCATCACCCGTGCGGCTCACGCCGCATTGATAAAGTGCCGTTGACGCCCATTCCGACCAGACCCCTCCCGCCACGCGCATGAGCGGCGCACCATCCGCACTGATGCTCGCGTTACAGAACGATGCGCTCGCCGTCAGGGGCGTGAAGCTGTTGATATCGTTGCCGGTATAAACCTTGACCCACGCGTGCAGGTCATTGGGGATCTGTGCGCGCTCCAGCACGGTCTTGTTGGCATCATCGGTGGAACGCTGCCCGCCATAGAGGACGTAGCGCATCACGTCCAGCCGGCTCATGGTCACCCAGTTGAGGAAGTTGCCCGACCAGCCCTTGCCACCACAGCTGTGCTTGTTGTCGCCGGTGGCTGCGTTGGCGGCCTTGAACACTCCGGCGTCATAGCTGTAGCAAAGATTCGAATCGAAATAGCCTTCGTACGGGAACTTGTCCTGGTACGTGGTATCGATGATCTTGTCGTCGTCCAGATCGCTGTAATCGCTGTAGGCCTTGTTGAACAGCTGCTCATCGCGCGACATCACCATCATCATCAGCGGCGGCTGGCTCTGTTTGGTATAGAGCGGCTCCTGCGCGATGTCGTAGTCGCCCAACGCGGCGCGCAGCGGCACGACGCGGCTGAGCAGGAAGCCCACCACGATGACAAGGACGCCAATGCGCAGCCAGTTGATCGTGCGCTTGCTGAAATGGAAGCGATCAGAGGTCATGGGATATAGATCGTGTCGACGACCGCACTGGCCGAGGGATTGGTCGGTTCGTCACTGGCCAGTGCAGTGATCTGATAGATGTTGCCGGTCTCTTCGTTCTGGCGCTCACCCACGCGCGCACTGGAGGCGGCGAAGCACTTGTCCAGGCGCCGCGTATAGCTTGCCTTGGCGTCGGAGGTGCCGTCGGCCCAGGTCAGGGGATCGAAGATCGGGCTGCACTCTTCCTGCTTTGCCGTGTAGGTTCCGCCGGCCGCCAGGTCGGTATCGATGGTGTTCTCCAGCGTGCGTGCATCCGCCTCGGCATTCTGGAAGGCCAGGTTGGTGCGCAGGTAGTTGGCCGCCATGCGCTCCTGCATGCCGGTCACCTGCATGCCTGCTACGCCGAGAAGCGCAAGCAGGATCAATATGATGAGGGCGACATACAGCACGGCACCGTTCTGGCGGCGCGGTGCGACAAAAGGTTTTGGACGCGATGCCATGGAAGCCTCAATTGCCATAAAGGCGATTACGTACGGCGATCGTGGTTTGGTAGACCGTCCGGAAACGACCGTCCGTCGGCGCGGTGAAGGTGACGCCCATGGCCGTCAACGCCGCATCCGCGTTGGCCTGCGCTGCGGCTGACGGATCCGGGCTTTCCAGCACCAGGCCCAGTTGCACCGCCCCGACCCGACGCCACGCATCGGCGGCCGGCGTGATCGAGGCCTCCACGTCGGCAGCGGTTCCCTGCCGATCGATGTAGCCGGTGGGCGGCGAGGCGGCGCTGAGCGAGCGATCCTGCCCATACAGCAGCTGCATGTTGCGGACCCCCTCGACCAGTGCTTCCGGCGTACCCGCGACCAGGGCTTCACCGGGTTTGGCCGAGAACCGCACGCGATAGAGCGAACTCTGCTTGGTGGTGGCGTCGTAGCCGATGTAATAGACCACGCTCTCCGCGCGATACAGCATGGCCTGGCCCGGCGTATAGAGGCTGGTGAAGCTGCCGGTGTTGTTCGGCGCGGACTCGAATGTCACGGTACCGGCAGACCCACTCACCTCGCTTGCCTGGAACATGGTGGCGGTCAGGCAGTCGGCGACACCAAACAGGCCCGGCGCTTCCACACCACTTTGGAGAACGGCCCAACGGCTGCTGTCGAAATTGAACACCGGTTTATCGTCCGTGCCCCCCACCAAGGTGACCGGGACACCATCGGGCACCAGAAACCGCAGTGCGACGATGTCGCTGCCGTCCACCCGATTGGTCAACGCTTCGGCGTATTCCGTCGGCAGCGCCGGGGTGTACTCGATGCCGCCGGTCGACGGTGTGGCACTCAGGGTCAACGGCTTGCCAGGCTCGGTGTCGGCGGCCTCGAAGCCCTGGATGGACTGCATGAAATCCAGCGCCGGGTGGCCGCCGGCATCGAACGTTGTATGCATCGAGCCAGGGCTCTGCACATTGTGACTCTGGTCGTTGACGCAACCGAAGTGGCCGGCCATGCGCAGATCACGCTGCAGGTAGTCCATCGCGAAGCGGCCATTCTCCTGCACGCGCGCCAGCCCCTCCGAGAGGCGCGAGGCCGTGCGCGAAGCGGCGAACACCTGCATCAGGCCCAACAGCAGGACCAGGCCGATGACCATGGCGATCATCAACTCGATCAGCGAAAGACCGCGTACGCGTTCACGGGGTGACATGGCGCGCATCACAGCTGCGTCCTCGCCGCAAAGGTGGTGTCCGCCGCGTCCAGCCAGCGCTCGTCTCCCCAGCTCACGCTGACCGTCACTTCATCGCCGCTGCGGGTCACCTTGGCACTGGCTTCATCGCCCAGGGCCTTGCCCAGCCGGCAGCGCCAGTCCGTCATGTACTGATCCTTGGTGATCTTGGCGCCGATCGGCGATGTGCAATCGGCCGCCTTGGTGGTCGCCGCGTAGCTGCCTACGTAGGTCGTCGCGGCGACGCGGTTGATCCGGATCTGGTCCAGCAGCTCGTAGCTGAGGTTGGTCGCCTGAGTGCGGAAATTCGCGCTCTGCACGAACCGCACGTTCATCGTCTGCAACAGCGCGAAACCAAGCAGGCCGATGCTCATCACCACGATCGCGATCAGCACCTCGATCATGGTGAAGCCGCCCTGCCCTGCGCGCCGCGCGCCAAGATGTCTTGCCGTCACTTGCAGCTCTCCCGTTCCACACGTACCTGCCCAACGGCCGACAGCCGCAGCGTGCGCTGCAGCGGCAGGTCCCCGCACTCGTCGGGCTTGAGGGTGATGTCCAGCGCCGATGCGGCGCGATTGCGACCCCGGCCGTCGAAGGCCAGCGTCAGGTTGTCCTGGCTGCCCAGCATCTTGGTCGAGCCGGCCGAGTACCGCAGCACCGGCTCGCCGGAATCGAAGCTGCCACTGCCGTCGGCATCGGACCAGACCATCCAGCCGTCGCCCCAGGTATCGCCGTTGCAGCTGGTGCCATCGGATGAGGCGCATACCCCGGCCCCACGGGTGTTCTTCAGCGCTTCGCTGCGCGCCAGCGCCAATGAAGCCATCAGCTCGTTGGTGGTGGTGGCCGCCCGGTTCGAGCGCAGCACGCCCTGGAAACTCGGAAACGCAATCACTGCCAGGATGGCAAGCACCGCGATGGTGACCATCAACTCGATCAGTGTGAAGCCGTTGGACCGGCGCAAAGACATGAAACGCTCCCCAGCGTTGATGACACAGAAGATGAACGTCCCGCCGCCGATCAGCAAGGGGCGGCAGGACGAACGGTCGCCCGGAGGCGACAGGCGTCAATCAGTTGACGCAGATCCAGGCCGACGGCAGGCCCCCTGCCCGCCGCTGGCCCGGCCAGGGCCTCAGGCCATGACCTTGTAGCAGGGCTGATACTCGCCCGAGATCTTCATGCGGCGCTGCTCGACGAAGGCGCGCAGCAGCTCATCCAGCGCCTGCATCATGTCCGCATCGCCATGGATCTCGAAGGGACCGAACTGCTCGATGCGGCGCATGCCGTCTTCCTTCACGTTGCCGGCCACGATGCCGGAGAACGCGCGACGCAGATCGGCGGCCAGGGCATGCGGCGGACGGCCGTGATGCAGGTCCAGCGCGGCCATCGCCTCGTGGGTCGGCACGAACGGCTGCTGGTATTCCCACGGAATCTCGATCGACCAGTTGAAGAAGAACGAGTCCTTCTGCGCCAGGCGATGTTCGCGCACGCGCTTGATGCCCTGGGCCATCTTGCGGGCGACGTTGACCGGATCGCCGATGATGATCTCGTAGCGGCTGGCGGCTTCCTCACCCAGGGTGAGGCGGATGAAGCGGTCGATCTGCTCGAAGTACGGCGCGGCCACGGTCGGGCCGGTCAGGATCAGCGGGAACGGCAGGTCCTTGTTCTCGTCGCGCAGCAGGATGCCCAGCAGATACAGGATCTCCTCCGCGGTGCCGACACCACCGGCGAACACGATGATGCCGTGGCCGATGCGCACGAACGCTTCGAGACGCTTCTCGATGTCCGGCATGATCACCAGGTGGTTCACGATCGGGTTCGGCGACTCGGCGGCAATGATGCCCGGCTCGGTCAGCCCGATGTAGCGCGTGGTGGTCTTGCGCTGCTTGGCGTGGGCGATGGTGGCGCCCTTCATCGGGCCCTTCATCGCTCCCGGGCCGCAGCCGGTGCAGATGTCCAGCCCGCGCAGGCCCAGCTCGTAGCCGACCTGCTTGGTGTACAGATACTCATCGCGACCGATCGAGTGGCCGCCCCAGCAGACGACCAGGTTCGGGTCGCCCGGGTTGAGGATGCGCGCGTTGCGCAGCAGCCCGAACACCGCGTTGGTGATGCCTTCCGAAGATTCCAGCTCCGCCGCGTAGGCCGGGCCCATCTCGATGGCCATGTAGGCCAGATCGCGGACCACCGCGAACAACAGCTCGGCCACACCGCGGATGATCTCGCCATCCACGAAGGCCATCGCCGGCGCGTTGACCAGATCGATGCGCACGCCGCGGTCCTGCTGTGCCACCTGGATATCAAAATCGGGATACAGATCGCGCGCCGCGCGCGGATCGTCCGAGGCGCTGCCGCTGGTCAGCACGGCCAGCGCGCAGCGGCGCAGCAGTTCGTGCATACCACCACCGGAGGCATCGCGCAGGCGCGCAACTTCCGCGCGCGACAACACATCCAGCCCACCGCGCGGGTAGATCCGCGCGTCCTGCACCGGCAGCGTCCGCGCCGGCTTTTCGTTGATCGTCATGTCCATCTTTTTCGCTTTCCTCAAGGTTACCGACTGTACCGCTGCCCCCTTAAAAAGCAAAACGGCCGGGAAACCCGACCGTTTGGACACCAATTCGAGGAGCCTGACATCTGCCCCATACCGCCCTGCACGCGAAGGCGCCAAGCCCGCGAAGCCTACACGCCTTGACCCCAAGGCACAAGGGCTTGTCTGGTCCGCGCAAAAAGAAACGGCTGGGGATGCCCCCCAGCCGTCTCCGTCACCTTCACATCAGTACAGCAATCAGAAGGTGTAACGCAGGGTCAGCAGCAGAGACCAGCGCTGCGACGGGCTCAGGCTTTCGTTGACCGCCAGCGCCTTCGGCGAGTAAACGCCACCAGCGTTGTAGTTGGTGCCGGAGATATCGTAGATGTACTTACCATCGGCGCTCACACCCGAGACGTCGGCAAGGCGACGGATCAGCGGGAAGTCAGCGCGGTGCTCGATACCCCAGTTCTTGTCGATCATGTTCAACACGTTGAACATGTCGAGGCGGATCTCACCCTTGTGACCCTTCATGAAACCAGGGATTTCCTGGCTGAAGGAAAGATCGATCTGATTCACCCAGCCAGCGCGGCTGGCGTTGCGATTGGCCACCGAGCCAGCTGCACGACTCAGGTCAGTGCTGTTGCCAAGGTAATCCCAGAACGAATCAGCCATCGCAGCCGATGCGGCATTCGCCCAGACCACGTCGTCAGGACCACCCGGGACGTAAGCAAGCGAACGACCCGAAATCCCCAGACCCTGCGCATCGTTGCCGAATACCCAGCTGTACGGCGCGCCGGTATGACCGTCATAGAAGGCAGAAACGCGGGTTGCATAGTCGCCGAAGAATTTACGTTCCCAGCTCAGCGACGCAATGATGCGGTTCGGGATCGAGTAGTTCGACGTCGACAACACGTCCTCGCCCGGGTTGTACCACGCGTTGTTCTGATAGCTGCTGTAGGCAACGCTCGAGGTGCCCGGATTGACTTCCTTGGCGCGGCTGTACGTGTACGCCAGCATGCCCGACCACGAACCATTGAACGGCTTCTTCAACGAAACGGTGAAGTTGTCCGAGCTGCCCTTGTCGGTATTTGCCAGTTCAATGACATTGCCGAAGGACGGGTTCTTGTTCCAGTTGGGCGTATTGGCGCTGGCCGGAGCACCAGCCGGGTTGCGGGCGTAGGTGAAGCGACCGTCCGGCAGCGTGCCGGTCGGAGCACCGGTGTTCAGATCGCGGTAGATGATGCCCTTGTCGACTTCAAGATGCTGGTACTCGGCAGTGAACACCAGGTCAGACCACGGAAGCTGATGGTCCAGGCCCAAAGTGTACTTCCACACGGCCGGGAGCTTGAAGTCCGGATCGACGACGTTCACGGTCATGTTGGAGGTACCCAGCCCAGGCGGGGTGATGACGCCACCCGGCACGTTCTGGTTGGCGCCGTCGCCGCTGAACAGCGGATCGCTGGGCAGACGGAGACGGTTGATGTCATAGCTGGTCACAGCAACGCCGTTGTTGGAGTACGGATTGCCAATCCACACGGCCGGCGTGTTGGAGACGAACAGACCCGCGCCGCCACGCAGCTGGGTCGGGCGCTCGCTGTCGAACTCATAGTTGAACGACACGCGAGGCTGCACCACGCTATTGCCATCGATGGTGCCGGTGTTTGCATAGCCGAAACCACCGGTCGCCGCAGCCGGATTGGCCGGGTTGTTGCGCAGGCCGCACGAACCCAGATTGCCCAAGGTACCCGGATCCGCAGCAAAACACTCATTCAACGTCGGAAGCGGGTTGACCTTCGGCATGTCATAACGCAGGCCGTACTGAACCGACAGACGATCAGTTGCCTGCCAGGTGTCCTGCAGGAACAGACCGTACTGCTTCAGCTTGAATTCGGCTGCCACGTTGCTCAAGCCATAGCCAGCTGCAGGCTGGGCCAGTCGATAGCGACGATAGGTGCCGTTCTCGAAATCAGCAATCGAGTTGAACTCGTAAGTGCCGTTGTAACGCTGCAGGAACAGGTTGTACACCTCGTCCTGCTGGTAATCGAAACCGGCCTTGATCACGTGATCACCCAGGAACCAGCTACCGGCGAAGTAAGCCGTCAGCGACTTGGTGCCCAGTACGTTTGCCTGGCTGGAGTATTCAGTGCCGAGAACGACGCTCGGGCCGGTGTCCCGGCCGCTGGTGCGAACGGTGATTTCCGGCTGGTAGCCACCAGCCAGCGGCACGCGGCTCTGATCGAACTTGCTGTAGCCCACCGATGCTTCGGTCGAGAAGGTGTCGCTCCAGTCGTCATAGAAGCTCAGGGCGTAGCTGGTGTTTTCTTTGGCTACGGTGTACCAATTGCTGGAGAGCTTCAGCTGGTCGGTCGAGCTGGCGGTGACGATCGGCTCGTCTTCCTCGGTACGGCTAAAGCGAAGGCTGGCGCGATGGAAATCATTGATGTTCCAGTCGATCTTGGCCAGGTAGCGCTTGCTTTCAATATCAGCATTTGCCGAAGAGGTATCACCAGCAACAACGCCAAAACGATCAGCAGCGGCCGTAATGCGATTCAGGTCGGCCGTGGTAACACCCGTAACGGTGCTTGCAGCCCCGGAATCAGCGGTGCCCCACAGCGAACCCGGGCTTTCCTTGATGCTTTCTTCATAGGAGGCGAAGAAGAACAGCTTGTCCTTCAGGATCGGGCCGCCCACCGTTGCACCCTTCGTGGTGTCCTTGGTGAAACCGGTCCACTTCGCGCCATTCTGGCTCTTGCCGACCATGTCATCCGGATCCTGGTAGACGTAATACGCCGAACCATGGAACTCGTTGGTGCCGCTCTTGGTGACTGCATTGACCCAAGCGCCGACGCCGCGGCGGGTAGCCACGTCAAAGTTGGCCGTCGAGATGTTGTAGCTTTCAATCGCGTCCTGCGAAATCGGCGTACCCTTCGTCGGCAGGCCGTTGTCATTCAAACCAAAGGGGTCACCGGCGTTGATCGTGTCGATCGTGATGCTGTTGTAACGATTGTTCTGGCCCATTGCCGAGAACGCACCGCGGTCGCGATCGGTGACGACCACGCGCGGATCCATACGCACCACGTTCTGGATCGAGCGATCCGGGGTCGGCGTGCGGTCCAGATCCTGACGGCTCAGATTGGTGGCAACGCCCTTGTTGTCCGAGGTAAAGGCTTCCGGCATGCGCGAGGCAACGACGCTGACCGAATCAAGCGTTGCCACGTCACCAGTCAAGGCGGCACTGACGTTGGTGACCTTGTCCAGGTTCAGATACACGCCCTCTTCGGTGCGGGTGCCCTCCCCGGACTTGGTGATGGTGATCGTGTACGGACCACCCACGCGCAGGCCGCGCGCGTTGTAACGACCCGACGCATCGGTGGTCGCACGGCTGACCGTGCCCGACTCGGTGTGCGTGATGGTGACTTCGGCACCGACGACAGGCGCACCTGCGGCCGACGTGACCTGACCGCCGACACCGGCAGAGGTGCTCTGGGCGAAGGCGGGTACGGCGGCAAGTGCAGCCACGAGACCAAGCGTCAGCTTGGACATCCGGAGACAACGGGAGTGGGTCATTGGGGAGTAGCCTCGATGCGAGATTGGCGATGGCGGAGAAAAAAACGCGCCCAAGCAGCCTTGCTGGCGGCTGACTGGACTTTTATCTGGGTTCCCTAGCCGCGAGCTGGTTTCAGCCGCAACGGTTAACACTAGATTAACACGGTAGCCCCGGATTGTGACGGTTTGGCGACAAAACACACGCCATCACAACGGGATCGTGACGCTATCTTCACATCTGAGTGTGACGGGCTGAATTCGGGCCAGTGGGGCCCTCAGCTGTGTCGAGATGGGTGCCCGCAAGTTGGCCGGGGAGCCGGGGAGCCGGCCAGCGGCCGGCACTACCGTGAAAGAGGCGGTGACGCCTTTGCCGCTCTCAGGCCTCGAGGATCTGGCCGCGGTGGGCGGCGCCCGCAGCGGACAGCAGCAGGACCGCCGCGGCGGCGCACTCGGCCGGGTCACGGGCGGTGCGGTCTTCATCCAGGGAGAACGCACGGGCGCGCAGCGCCGTACGCATCGGGCCGGGTTGCAGGCCGCTGACCCGCACCGGGCTGCGGCCGAGTTCGTCATGCAGGGAAGCGATCAGGCCGCGCAGGCCGTGCTGGGCCGCGCCGTAGCCGCCCCAATAGGCCTGCCCTACCCGCGCCGGGTCATCCACGGTGAACACCAGCGCGGCATCGTCACTCTGGCGCAGCAGCGGCAGGCAGGCCTGGGCCAGCCAGGCCGGCGCGGTCAGGTTCACATGCACGGCGCGGGCAAAGGCGGCCGGGTCGGCCAGCTCGAACGGGGTCAGCCCGGCGAAATCAGCTGCGCAATAGAGAACACCATCCAGATGACCGAGCTCGGAGTGCAGGCGCTCGGCCAGGGTGGCGTAATCGTCCGGGGTGGCGCCTTCCAGATCCAGCGGATACAGCAACGGCTCGGGGCCGACCGCCTCGACGGCGGCGTAGACCCGGTCCAGGCGGCGCGGTTTGCGCCCCAGCAGGACCACGGTTGCCCCGGCCTGCGCGCAGGCGACAGCGGCCGCGCTACCAAAGCCTCCCCCGGCCCCGGCGATAAGAATGACGCGATCGGCGAGCGATCCGGTCCCGACCACCACGGACGGGACCGCACTCACGGCTGGGAAGCCTCTTCGACGATGCGCTTGAGCTCGCCGGATTCGAACAGCTCCAGCACGATGTCGCAGCCACCGATCAGCTCGCCGTGGATGAACAGCTGCGGGAATGTCGGCAGGTTGGAGAAGCGCGGCAGGTTGGCGCGGATCTCGGGTTCTTCCAGCACGTTGACCGTGCGCAGCGCGATCGCGCCGGCGGCCATCAACGCCTGGATGGCACGGCTGGAAAAGCCGCACATGGGATATTGCGGAGTGCCCTTCATGAACAACACGAGGGGGTAACGTTCGACTTCGGACTGGATCTGCTGCATCACCGCCACAACGACTCTCCCTCCAATGGGACAACCCGGCCTCACCGGTCGGATAGACTTCCCTGGCCGCCATTGTATGCCCTACCTTCGGGTGGTGGGCACCCTGCCATCCGCCACACTGATGACGACCCGCCATGGATCGGCGCTCTCCCTTCCCAATCTGTCGTGCCCATGCCCCTCGAACTACCTCGCCTTCCCTACGACCGCGCCGCCCTTCAGCCTCACCTGTCGGCGGAGACGCTGGACCTGCACCACGGGCGCCACTTCCGTGACTACCTGGATACGGTGAACGCACGTATTGAAGGCACGGAGCTGGCCGAGCTGCCGCTGGAGGAGATCGTCCGCCAGAGCCAGGGCAGCCTGTTCGATGCCGCGGCCCAGGCCTGGAACCACCAGTTCTATTTCCAATGCCTGCACCCGCGCGCCGGTGGCGATCCGCAGGGCCGGCTGGGTGAACTGGTCACCCGTCATTTCGGGGATGCCAAGCGCCTGCGCGATACCTTCGACAGCGCCGCACTGCGTCTGTTCGGCTCGGGCTGGGTGTGGCTGGTACAGCACCCCAATGGCGCGCTGGCGATCCAGGTCACGCGCAACGCGGGCACGCCGCTGACCGGCGAGAGCACCCCGCTGCTGGCCTGCGATGTGTGGGAACACGCGTATTACACCGACTATCAGAATGAGCGCGCGCGCTATCTGGAGGCGTTCTGGAAACTGGTGAACTGGGACTTCGTCACCGCGCAACTGCGCGATTGAGGCCCGGTAGCGCACGACCGTTGGTCGTGCGTCCAGGTAGTGCCGGCCGCTGGCCGGCACCCCTCGCCTTCAACCGCGCAGGATCTCGATGACCGGCGCGACCTGCTCACCGCGATCAAGCTGCGCACCGACGCTTTCCAATGCACCGGCCAGCGCCGCCGCATCGTCATCGCGCAGCGTGGCATGGCCAACCTTGCGCCCGTCCCGCGCCTGCTTGCCGTAATCGTGCCAATGGCCGCCGGCCTGGCCGAGCACCGCGTTGGCATCGGGCATCTGGCCGATCCAGTTGAGCATGCAGGCATGGCCCAGCATCCGCGTATCGCCCAGCGGCAGGCCGAGCACGGCGCGCAGGTGGTTGTCGAACTGCGAGGTCTCGCTGCCTTCGATGGTCCAGTGGCCGGAGTTGTGCACGCGCGGTGCCATCTCATTGGCCAGCAGTTCATCGCCGCGGCAGAACAGTTCGAGCGCGAACACGCCGACATAGTCCAGGCGCTCGGCCAGCGTACGTGCGTAGCCGATGGCCGCCTCGTGCTGGAGCGCCGGCAGCTGCGCCGGGGCCAGGCTGGCCGAGAGCACCCCGTTGACGTGCCAGTTGCCGGTGATCGGCCAGGCGCGGAACTCGCCATCCTGCCCGCGGACCGCCACCACGCTGACCTCGCGATCAAAGGCGACGAAGCCTTCCAGAATCAGGCCGGTCTTCTCGACCTGGCTGCCGAGGGTGTCCCAGGCAGCGTCGATGTCGGCCGCGCTGCGGATCCGGAACTGGCCCTTGCCGTCATAGCCCAGCCGGCGGGTCTTGACGATGCAGGGCATGCCGAACTCGGCGACCTTGGCCGCCAGTTCGTCGCGGCTGCGGATATCGGCGAAGGGCGGCAGCGGGATGCCCAACGACTGGAACAGGGTCTTCTCGCTGAGCCGATCCTGGGCCACGGCCAGCGCATCCGGATTGGGATACACCGGCACGCGCTCGGCCAGGAACTTGGCGCTGCGCGCCGGCACGTTCTCGAAATCGAAGGTCACCACGTCCACGCGGGCGGCGAACGCGGCCAGGGCCGCCTCATCCTCGAACGCGGCCACCTGCAGCGGTGCCACCTGGGCACCACAGGCATCGGCGGCCGGGTCGAACAGCTCGAAGCGCAGCCCCATCGGCGCACCGGCCAGGACCATCATGCGGGCGAGCTGACCGCCGCCCAGAATGCCAACGGTCCTGGGGGTCATTGACGCGGGTCGTCGTGGGCCATGACGTCTTCGGTCTGGCGGGCGCGGAAGGCCTCGAGCGCTTCGCCGATCGCCGGCTGGTCCGAGGCCAGCATGGCGGCTGCGAACAACGCCGCGTTGGAGGCGCCGGCGTTGCCGATGGCGAAGGTGGCGACCGGAATACCGGCCGGCATCTGCACGATCGAGAGCAGCGAATCCATGCCGTTCAGGGCTTTGGACTGCACCGGCACGCCCAGCACCGGCACGGCGGTCTTGGCGGCGATCATGCCCGGCAGGTGCGCGGCCCCGCCGGCACCGGCGATGATCGCGCGCAGGCCACGCTGGCCCGCCTGCTCGGCGTAGGTGAACAGCACGTCCGGCGTGCGATGCGCCGAGACCACTTTCACTTCATAGGGAACGCCCAGCGAATCCAGCTTCTGGGCGGCGTGTTGCATGGTTTCCCAATCCGAGCGGGATCCCATGACGATGCCGACGAGCGGCGCGGTTTGGTTGAGGGTCATTGGCCGTCACCTGCCTTAAAGACGTATTCTAGCCGTCTTCCACGCAAGACGAAGAATCCATGGATCGCAAGCTGCTCGACCTCCTGTGCTCGCCCGATACGCGCCAGCCCCTGTCCCTGCTCGACGCCACCGGCCTGGACGCGCTCAACCGCGCGATCGGCAGCGGTGCCGTGCTCAAGGCCGATGGCAGCCCGCAGGCGCAGGCGCTGCGCGAGGCCCTGCTGACCCGCGACCGCAAGCAGGTGTTCCGCGTGGACGACGGCATCCCGGTGCTGCTGGCCGAAGAGGCCATCGCCACCGCCCAGATCGCCGATTTCCCGGAAAAATGAGCCACCTCCCCGTGCCGGCCCCCGAGGCCGCCCTGGTGGCCGCCGATGTGGCCCGTGCGCTGGCCGAGGACATCGGCAGCGGTGATGTCACCGCCGCCCTGCTTCCGGACCGCCCCGACAGCGCCTACCTGCTGTGCAAGCAGGACGCGGTGATCGCCGGCCGCCCATGGTTCGATGCGACCCACCGGGCACTCGATCCGGAGGTCAGGATCGAGTGGCGCGTGGCCGAGGGCGACCGCGTCGCTGCCGGCACGGTGCTGGCGCTGCTGCAAGGCCGCAACCGCAGCCTGGTGAGCGCCGAGCGGACCTCGTTGAACTTCCTGCAGACGCTGTCCGGCACGGCGACCACCACCGCGCAGTACGTCGCGGCCGTGGCCGGTACCGGCGCGCGGATCCTGGACACCCGCAAGACCCTGCCCGGCCTGCGCGTGGCGCAGAAATACGCGGTGCGCTGCGGCGGCGGTGACAACCATCGCCTGGGCCTGTTCGACACGGTGATGCTCAAGGAAAACCACATCCGCGCGGCCGGCTCGCTGACCGCTGCGGTGCTGGCGGCGCGTGCGCAGTGGCCGGCGTTGCCGCTGGTGGTCGAGGTCGAAGACCTGGACCAGCTGCGCGAGGCGCTGGCGGTGGGCTGCACCCGCATCCTGATCGACGATTTCGATGCCGCCACGCGGCGCGAGGCCGTGCGCATCGCGGCCGGGCGGATTCCGCTGGAGGTGTCTGGCAGTGTCGGCCTGGACGGCCTGCGCGCGATCGCCGAGGACGGCGTGGACTGCATTTCCATCGGCGGGCTGACCAAGCATGTGCAGGCAATCGACCTGTCATTGAAACTGGGTCCGCCCCCGGGCTGAGGCGCGCGTGTCGATCAACGGTCGACACCTGCCGGGCTGGTAGCGCACGACCGTTGGTCGCGCGGCGTCGGCGCGCGGTGTTCACGGGATCGGCAGACCGGGTCTGCGAGGCTTGCCCTGCCCCCACCCGGAGAGCGCGTATGCGCCCCTTGTTCCTGCTTGCATGTCTGTCGCCGCTGGCGACGCTGCTGCCGGCCACCGCATCCGCGGCCGAGGTCTGCGATGTGCCCCCGCGGTTCGGGCTGAGCCCGCTGGCCGTGGCCATCGTGCAGACCGCCTGCAACGAACACCGCCTCTGGTACCGCCCCTTCATCGACCGCGATGGCCGCGCGGCCAGCCTCAGCGTGACCGAAGCCGAGGACGTCCACCTGGCCGACAACGGCCTCGTCGCGTGGCAGCGGGTGGTCGGCTACTGGCGGCAGAGCGGCACTTTGTCGCCGATGGGCAGCCAGCCCGGCGCATCGAGCTGCCTGGCCCCACCGGGCACGCGCTACACCGATAGCGACTGCCGTGCGTTCCTGATAGACAACCCGTGGTCGGCCGCCTTCATTTCCTGGGTGATGACCCGCGCCTCGGTACCCGGCTTTACCCGCTCGCCCCGACACATCGACTACATCCGCGCTGCCTACCAGAACAGCGGGCCGTACCGGATGACCGACCCGGCGCAGGAGAAACCCGCGCCCGGCGACCTGCTGTGCTACCTGCGCGACCGCCGCGAGACCCTGAGCTACAGCGGGCTGGTGCAGTCGCTGGGCAGCGGCGCGGTGACACACTGGAAATCGCACTGCGAAGTGGTGATCGCGGCCAACATGGGCGGCGACCGCACGCTGTATCTGATCGGCGGCAACGTCATGAACACCGTGGCGTTGCGCAAACTGTCGCTGGACCGCAGCGGCCGGATCGAGCTGCCGCCCGCGAAGGCCGGTGCAGGCGATGGGGTGGATCTGGGCTGTACGCCGGGCCGCGAAGAGGAATGCAGCTTCAATCGCCAGGATTGGGCCGCACTGCTGAAGCTGGTGGCGACCGCGCCGGCGACGGTGCCGATGGGAACTCCGGACCCGGCGACCCTGCCCGCTCCCGGCGTGACGGCACCGCCGATGGCGGCCCCGGCTTCCCAGGCACCGATGCGAGCGCCCATCGTGGTGCCGCCCCGTCCGCCGGTCCCGAGCGCGAACCCGGTTCCGGCCCCGCCGGCGAGCCCGACTCGGACGCCGACACCCACACCGACACCGATACCCGTCCCGCCACCGCCACCGCGCACGCCCTGATCGCGATCGCGCGGATGGCTTGATCCGCGCCGCATTCGTCGCCATCTTGGGAGGACCGACCTCCCTGACCGCGCCGAGTCACCGATGCCCAGTTTGATCCTGTTGATGATTGCCGGCGCGTTTGCCTACGCCTTCTGGAATTCTTCGCGTGCCGCCGCCGAACGTGCAGGCGTGCTCGGGCGCAATGCCTGCCGCGCTGCCGATGTGCAGTGGCTGGACCAGAGCGTGCACGCCACCGGCCTGCGCGTATGCCGCAAGGAGAACGGTTGGCTGGGCTGGGAGCGCACCTTCAAGTTCGAGTACTCGCACGATGGCGTGGACCGCCACAGCGGGCGCATGGTGCTGCGCGGTGATCAGCTGATCACGTTCGTGGGGCCGTCGGCGGCGCGGATCAGTGAGATCCGCCGCGATATCGATACACGGGATGCCGAAGACGTCTGAGCCCGGTAGAGCCGACCGTTGGTCGGCTGCTCTCTACGGACATCCAAGACAACCGACCCACGGCAGCCGACCAACAGCAGCCAACCAACCGCAGCCGACCAACGGTCGGCTCTACCGGGTCGGTGTCGTGGATCCCCAATGAAATGGCCGCCTTGCGGCGGCCATGGTGGGTCTTATTTGACCACCCGCAGATGCGGGCGACCGCTGGGCTTGGGCGGTGCATCGTCCGGCGGGGTCGGTGAATCGTCCGGCGGCAGCGCATCGTCCGGACCCGGCTCATGGCCCGGGATGTCATCCGGCAGCGCCATGCCCTGCCCCGTCTCGCGGGCGTACACGGCCAGCACGGCCGAGATCGGCACCTGCACCGGGTAGCTGGTGCCGGAGAAGCGGGCCGAGAAGCTCACGCTGTCATTGTCGATATGCAGGCGCACCACGGCGCGCTCGGCGATGTTCAGGACGACGCGGCCGTCCTTGACCGCGCTCTGCGGCACCTGCACGCCAGGCATGCCGGCGTCGACCAGGATATGCGGCGTCAGGTCGTTGTCATTGATCCATTCCACCAAGGCCCGCAACAGGTACGGACGGTGGCTGGTCATGCGAAAAGTGTCTTCAGTCATGTGGTAGAGCCGAGCCGTGCTCGGCTGCTCTTGATCCGGATTGCCTGATGCAAGTGTACGCGCCCGCCTACCCGCAGGTCAGCCATGGCGCGTACCGGCACCGCGATTTCGTTCAGTACACGGGTGTGCCGCATGCGGCACACATCCCGCCGATCAGACCGGCAGATCGCGCAGTTTCTTTTCCTGGTCGGTCAGGCTGCGGATGAAGCCGGGGTGCCGGAAAATGCGGTTGCCATAGTCTTCGATGGACTTGCCATCCTTCGGCAGCGGCACGTCCAGTGCCTGAAGTCGCCAGATGATCGGCGCCATCGCGCAGTCGGCCAGGCTCATTTCCGGGTTGAGGAAGAACTTGCTGGCCTTGAACAACGGCACCGCGCTGGTCAGCAGTTCCTTGAGCCGTTTGCGCCCGGCCTCGGCCTGGGTCTTGTTGCCCAGCTGGATGGCCTGAACCTGCGGCACCCAGTCGTGTTCGATGCGCAACATCGCCAGGCGGATGCGGGCCCGCGAAAGCGGATCGACCGGCATCAGCGGCGGGTGCGGATAGCGCTCGTCCAGGTATTCGCTGACCACCGACGCCGCGTACAGCACCAGCTCGCGTTCCACCAGAGTGGGCACGGAGTGGTACGGATTGAGATCGATGAGATCTTCGGGCGGGTTCTGCGGGTCGACCGGCACGGAGTCATAAGTGACGCCCTTGGCCGCCAATACCAGCCGCACGCGATGGCACAGCACATCGTCGTTCGAGGAAAACAGCGTCAGGGTATTCCGCATGCGTACGCTCGCCGCCATCAAAGGCTCTCCAACGTCCGGTAACCGCCGGTCGTATCGGCGCCGCCAGCCCATTGCCAACGGTCGTCACAGTACCCGAGTGTGCAACCGCACATCACAAAAGCCAATAGGTCGATCGTCCCACGGCAGGAACGATCGACGCGGGAAGGCGTCCGACCGCTCAGTGGACGTCCTTCCAGTATTCCTTCTTGAGCAGATAGGCCAGGAAGGTCAGCAGCGCCAGGAACAGAATCACCCACACGCCCAGCTTCTGGCGTTTCAGGGCAGCCGGCTCGCCGGCATACTCCAGGAAGTTGGTGATGTCGCGCACCGCCTGATCGTACTGCCCGGCATCGATGTTGCCCGGCTGTTCGATCTTCAGCCCGACCACCGGTGCATCCAGCCCGGGGCCCTCGGCCTTGCCATGCACCGCATGCTGCAGCCCCTGCATTTCCCACAGGGGGTTGGGCATGGAGGCATTGGGGAACACGGTGTTGTTCCAGCCCAGCGGCCGCGTGGGATCCAGGTAGAACGACTTGAGGTAGGTGTAGACCCAGTCGCTGCCCCGCACGCGCGAGATCAGGCTCAGGTCCGGCGGCATCTTGCCGAACCACTTCTCGGCCTGCGCCTTGGGCATCGTCACCGGAATCGGTTCACCCACCGGGGTGCCGGTGAAGTTGAGGTTGTTCATGACCTCTTCTTCGCTCAACCCGAGATCGGCAGCCATGCGCGAGTAGCGCAGGTATTTCAGCGCGTGGCAGCCGGAGCAGTAATTCATGTAGAGCTGCGCGCCGCGCTGCAGCGAGGCACGATCGCTCAGGTCATTGCCGGCCTGCAGGGTCTTGGCGCCCTCGGCGGCATCGGCCACCGCGACACCGAGCATCAGGGCCGCCGCGCAGGCCAGCCGGACAATCCAGTGGTCAGTCATGCGTGGTCACCCGGTCCGGTACCGGCTTGGTCCTGTCCAGCTTGGTCCATAGCGGCATGGTGATGAAGAAGGCGAAATACAGGAAGGTCAGCACGCGCCCGATGTAGGTCTCGTGCGCATCCGTACCCGGGCCGGAGCCGATCACGCCCAGCCACACGAAGCACACCGCGAACATGCCCAGCAGGCCGCGCGAGAGCAGGCCGCGGTAGCGGTAGGACTTTACCCGCGCCCGGTCCAGCCACGGCACCAGGAACAGGATGGCGATCGCCGAGAACATCACGATCACGCCCCCGAGCTTGTTGGGCACCACGCGCAACATGGCGTAGTACGGGGTGTAGTACCAGACCGGCTTGATGTGCTCGGGCGTCACCAGGCGGTTGGCCTCGGTGAAGTTGTCGTGCTCGAGGAACAACCCGCCGAAGGCCGGGGCGAAGAAGATGATGAAGGCGGCGATGATCAGCAGGAAGCCGGCGCCGACCGCATCCTTGAGCGTGTAATACGGATGGAAGGGAATGCCATCGGTAGGCGCGGTGGCCGACCAGCGGTTGCCCTTCGGGCCCTTCTTGATCTCCACGCCGTCCGGATTGTTGGAGCCCACCTCATGCAGCGCGCCCAGGTGCAGCACCACCAGCAGCAGCAGCACCAGCGGCAGTGCGATCACGTGCAGGGCGAAGAAGCGGTTGAGGGTGGCGTCGCTGGGCAGGTAGTCGCCCATGATCCATTCGGTCAGGCCGGTCCCGATCACCGGGATCGCGCCGAACAGCGAGATGATCACCTTGGCGCCCCAGAACGACATCTGGCCCCAAGGCAGCACGTAGCCCATGAAGGCTTCGGCCATCAGCACCAAGTAGATCAGCATGCCCAGGATCCAGACCAGTTCGCGCGGCTTCTGGTAACTGCCGTAGAGCAGGCCGCGGAACATGTGCAGGTAGACCACGATGAAGAACAGCGAGGCACCGGTGGAGTGCATGTAGCGGATCAGCCAGCCCCACTCCACGTCCCGCATGATGTATTCGATGGAGGCGAACGCTTCGGCCGCGTTCGTCTTGTAGTGCATCGTCAGGAAGATGCCGGTGACGATCTGGTTGACCAGGATCAGCAGCGCCAGCGAACCGAAGTAGTACCAGATGTTGAAGTTCTTGGGCGCGTAATACTCGCTGACGTGCTTGCGGTAGACCGGCATCAGGCCCGGCGCGCGGGCGTTGACCCAGTCGGCCAGTCCGGTGGCGGTGCGGGAAAGGATATTGGCCATGATCAAGCCGCCCCCTGCGGATCAACGCCGATGATGATGGTGTTGTCGTCCTGGTAATGGTGCGGCGGCACCAGCAGGTTGATCGGTGCCGGAACATCCTTGAACACGCGACCGGACATATCGAAGCGCGACTTGTGACAGGGGCAGAAGTAGCCGCCCTTCCACTGCGGGTCGTAGGGCTCGGGGCGGATCTCGGCGACCATTTCCGGCGAACAGCCCAGATGGGTGCACAGCCCGACCAGCACCGATACCTCGGCCTTGATCGAACGGAATTCGGGATTCTGCTTGAGCACGTACTCGGGCTGCTGTTCTTTCTCGCCCGACTCGGGATCCTTCAGGCGGCCGTCCAGCCCGTGCAGTGCATCGAGGATGGCCTTGGAGCGCTTGACGATCCAGATGGGCTGCCCACGCCACTCCATGACCAGACGCTGGCCTTCCTGGAGCGCACTGATGTCGGCAATCACCGGGGCACCGGCCAGTTTGGCGCGGGCGCTGGGATTCCAGGACTTGATGAACGGTACCGCTGCAAATCCGACGCCGACCGCTCCGACCACCGCAGTGGTTGCTGAGAGAAACCGCCGACGTCCAGTGTTGACTGGATCGTTTACCCCATCGTTGGCCATCCGGCACTCCGATATTGATTTAGGTAGCTTGAGGCTGCCAGCAGACCGGTGGGGGCCAGTCCACATTGAATCAGCCGCGAGTGTAGCTGAACCGAAGTCGGCCACACAACGCGGTACTACGGAACGACATTACCCCGACAGTACGGCATCAGGTACCACCGGCGCCATGGGTTATTGATGGCTGGCCACTGCGCCGCGATAGCGGTCGGCCAACAGGGCCACCCGCTTCACGTAATACCGGGTCTCGCTGTAAGGCGGCACGCCACCATGGCGGTCGACCGCGCCCTCGCCGGCGTTGTAGCCCGCCGCAGCCAGGGTGAGATCACCGTTGAAGCGCTTGAGCAGCCAGGACAGGTACTGCACGCCGCCGCGGATGTTCTGCGAAGCATCGAAGGAATCGCTGACCCCGAAACGGCGCGCGGTCGGTGGCATCAGCTGCATCAGGCCCTGTGCGCCGGCGCGGCTGAGCGCGGTCGGGTTGTAGGCCGATTCGGCATGGATGATCGCGCGGACCACCGCCTCTTCCACCCCGAACTCACGGGCGGCGGCGGCAATCTCGCTCTGGTAGGCCGTGGTGTTGAGCCGCACCGAGCCGAAGTTGACGGCCGGGTTCGCCCCGCAGGCGTAGCAGCGCTCGATGAAGCTGTAGTGGATGGTGCGGACCTGGCCAATGCTGGCGATAGCGGCCGGGCGTGCGCTGGTGTAATGGCGAACGCCATCCTTCATATAGGCATACAGCTGGCCGCTGCGGACCTTCCCTGCCTTGCCAGCGGCCGCTGCCGGGGCGGACGGCGCGCTCAGCACCGTGGCCGGGGCGGTGGCCGGGGCAGGAGCCGGGGTGATCGCGGTCGCCGTCGTGGCGGTATCGGCCCGGACCGGGGCGGGCGTGGCACCGGCGATCGGCGCCGCCGGCGTCGGCGCGGGAGGGGTTGCCAGGGCCCGGCGGGGCGCCGCGCTGCGGTCGGGCCGGTAGCTGCTGATCACGCTGCAGGCGGCCCCGGCCACACGCTTGCTCACATAGCTGGGAATGCCGTCACTGCCGACGCACTTGTACAGGGTGCCCGCACTGGCCGGCATAGCGGTCAGCGCAGCCAAGGCCAGCGCAGCGATCCCCAACATCCCCTTCATGAGCGGGAGTGTCCCCAATTCGCCGGGGATTGCCAAGGGGGGAGCCCGACCCGGCTACAATGACCTGCTCACCGCAGCCATCCGGCTGCCTGCCCGCCCACCCGACTGGAATAAGCGCCATGACCGGGACGCCAGCTTCGACCGCGCCGACTTCGGCCGGTTCTGCCTTGCCTGCCTCTGCTCCGCCCAGCTCCGCCCCCCGCCCCGATCTGCTCCCCCTGCCCGGCGCCAAGCCGCAGGTGACGGGTCCGGTGCGCGGCAAGCTGTACATCAAGACCCACGGTTGCCAGATGAACGAGTACGACTCGACCAAGATGGCCGCCGTGCTCGCCGCCTCGGAAGGGCTGGAACTCACCGACGACCCGGCCGAGGCCGACGTGTTGTTGATGAACACCTGCTCGATCCGCGAGAAGGCCCAGGAGAAGGTGTTCAGCCAGCTCGGTTACTGGAAGGCGCTGAAGAACAACGGCCGTGGCGTGATCATCGGGGTCGGCGGCTGCGTGGCCTCGCAGGAAGGCGAGGCGATCATCAAGCGCGCGCCACACGTGGATCTGGTGTTCGGCCCGCAGACCCTGCACCGCCTGCCGGAGCTGATCCGCCAGCGCCGTGAATCGGGCAAATCGCAGGTGGACATCAGCTTCCCGGAGATCGAGAAGTTCGATGCCCTGCCCGAGCCGCGTGCCGAGGGTGCCTCCGCGTTCGTCTCGATCATGGAAGGCTGCTCGAAGTACTGCTCGTTCTGCGTGGTGCCCTACACCCGCGGCACCGAGGTCAGCCGCCCGTTCGAGGACGTGGTGGTGGAAGTGGCGCAGCTGGCCGCCCAGGGCGTGCTGGAGATCAACCTGCTCGGCCAGAACGTCAACGCCTACCGCGGCCCGTATGGCGACGGCGAGTTCGCCGACCTGGGCTTGCTGATCCGCACCATCGCCGAGATCGACGGCGTCGGCCGGATCCGCTTCACCACCTCGCACCCGCTGGAGTTCAGCGATTCGCTGATCGATGCCTACCGCGACGTGCCGCAGCTGGCCAACTTCCTGCACCTGCCCGTGCAGGCCGGCAGCGACCGCGTGCTCTCGGCGATGAAGCGTGGCTACACCGCGCTGGAATTCAAATCCAAGATCCGCAAGCTGCGCGCGGTGCGTCCGGACATCTCGATCAGCTCGGATTTCATCGTCGGTTTCCCCGGCGAGACCGACGCCGAGTTCGAGAAGACCATGAAGCTGATCGAGGACGTGGGCTTCGACCAGAGCTTCTCCTTCATCTATTCACGGCGCCCGGGTACCCCCGCGGCGGATCTGGAAGACACCACCACCGATGCGGAAAAGCACGCGCGCCTGTCGCGCCTGCAGGCCCGGATCAACGAGCAGGCCGCGGCCATTTCGGAAAAGATGGTCGGTACCGTGCAGACCGTGCTTGTGGAAGGCCCCTCCAAGCGCAACCCGAACGAGCTGACCGGCAAGAGCGAGAACATGCGCTCGGTGAATTTCCCGGGGCACCCGCGCCTGGTCGGCCAGTTCGTGGATGTGGTGATCACCGAGGCGTACAGCAACTCGCTGCGGGCGCGGATGGTGACGGCAGACTGAGCGGGATGGCCGGACGTCGGTCCGGCCATCGTTGACGCTTTTTTGACCACGCAATTGAACCCATTGCCGCAGTAGGGCTGGCGCCACCTATCCACAGGTTGCTGCACCGGCATTGCACAGCCCCTGTGGAAAACCACTTTCCGCCGGTGCTGTAGCGGCGGCCCCACACCCGCGCTACCCTGTTCTCCCTTTCCCTGCTTGCGGCCCGGTCGGCTGGACCGGCGGCCGCCGGACGCAATGACCGCACTCGCACAACGCGACTTCACCCTCACCCCGGAAGACAACGAGCGCCTGGCCAACATGGCCGGCCCGTTCGATGAACATCTCCGCCAGGTGGAACTCAAACTCGGCGTGGAAATCGCCAACCGTGGCCACGTGTTCCGCGTGACCGGCCCCAAGGCCGTGGTGGCCGATGCGCAGGCCCTGATCGAAGCGCTGTACGCCGAAGCCGGCGACGTGGTGTTCGACAGCCATGCCATCCACCTGCGGCTGAACCAGGCCAACGTGGAGCATGTGGTCGAGCGCGCCTACGAGGCCCAGGAAGTGGCGATCAAGGTCAAGCGCGGCACCGTGCGCGGCCGCGGCGCCAACCAGGCCCGCTACCTGCATCAGATCACCACGCACGACATCAACTTCGGCATCGGCCCGGCCGGCACCGGCAAGACGTTCCTGGCCGTGGCCAGCGCGGTGGAAGCGCTCAATGAAGCGCGCGTGCAGCGCCTGATCCTGGTCCGCCCGGCGGTGGAAGCCGGCGAGAAGCTGGGCTTCCTGCCCGGTGACCTGAGCCAGAAGGTGGACCCGTACCTGCGGCCGCTGTACGACGCGCTGTATGAAATGCTCGGCGTGGAGAAGGTGCTCAAGCTGCTGGAGAAGAACGTCATCGAGATCGCGCCGCTGGCCTACATGCGCGGCCGCACGCTCAACGATGCATACGTGATCCTGGACGAAGCGCAGAACACCACGGTCGAGCAGATGAAGATGTTCCTGACCCGCCTGGGCTTCGGCTCCACGGCCGTGGTGACCGGCGACCTCACCCAGACCGATCTGCCCAAGCACGTGAAGTCCGGCCTGCGCGATGCGATCGATGTGCTGCGTGATGTCGAGGGCGTGAGCTTCACCTTCTTCGAAGCGCGCGACGTGGTCCGTCACCCGCTGGTGGCCCGCATCGTCAGCGCCTACGACCGCCGCGATCTGCAGCAGGTCCAACCCGGAGCGACCCCATGACCCGTGGTCCCGTGCGACTGGACGTCGCCATCAGCTACGCCCTGCCCCGCGCCGGTCTGCCCTCGGCGGTGAGCTTCCGCAAGTGGGTGGCCGCCGCCTTGAAGGGCCGCATCCGCGAGGCCGACCTGGCGATCCGGCTGGTCGATGCGAAGGAGGGCCAGTCCTTGAACCGGCACTACCGCGGCAAGGACTACGCGACCAACGTGCTCAGCTTCCCGGCCGAACTGCCGGAGGGCCTGCCCAAGGGCGTGAAATTCCCGCTGCTCGGCGATCTGGTGATCTGCGCCCCGGTGGTCGCCCGCGAGGCCGACGAGCAGGGCAAGGCGCTCAACGCCCATTACGCGCACCTGACCGTGCACGGCGTGCTGCACCTGCTCGGCTGGGACCATGAGGACGAGAAGGAAGCCGACGCCATGGAACAGCTGGAGCGCGACATCCTGGCCGAACTGGGCATTGCCGATCCGTATGCCGGCGAGCGCTGAACCGAACGGTCGTTGCGATTGCTGATTTCCCCGTCATACAAGGAGGTATGTCGTCATGCCGGTTCCGGATCGCCGCTCCGCACTTGGTCCGGTACTGCTTGCCGTGTCGGTCATCGCGCTGCTTTACTGCGCGGTCGGTGCGCCGGGCCTCGCCGGGCTGACCCCGGCCGGCCGCGATCCCATCGCGCTGCGGTGGGGAATGCTCGCACTGTCCGCGGTGATCGCATCGCTCTCACTGACGCCCGCACGCAGCTGGTGGAACGCACGTCAACAGCGCGCGCCGCTATCGGCTGTCTCGGCCAGGCGCCTGTCTGCGCTGGCGGCGGCGACGCTGGTGCTGGGCACGCTCACCTGCGTGGTCACCGGCCTGATCCTGCCTCATCTGCTGGCCGGTCCGGCCGGGGCGACGCTCAGCGCCACCGCCCTGAACGTGGTCGGCTGGTCCGGGCTGGCCGCTGCCCTGGCGGCCCCGCTGGGGTGGCGCACCCTGTATCGATGGGCGCGACGCGATGGAGCACCGCCTGCCCAGTCATCGATATTCCGCGCACGGCCCGTACAGGTGGCACTGCTGTTCGTGCTCGCCGCAGCCTTCGCACTGGTGTTCGGGCGCGCGCTGATGGCGGTCACCGCCGGCGGCCCGGGGGTGATCCACCTGGGCGCCTCCGCGCTGGTGCTGTGCGCGGCCGGCATCGCGGTGGTTTCCTTCACCACCACCCTGCGCTGGCTGTTCCGCCGCCGTTGATGCCCTGCCACGGCGAACCGGCGCCCGCTATCATCGGTGCCGCGTCCGTGCCGTGCACGCCTTAGTTGATGGACCTGTTGCGATGACCCCGTTCCGATGCGCCTGCCTGGGCCTGCTCGCCCTGCTGCCCACCCCGGCCTTCGCCGAGGCGGCGCCGCTGGACCTGACCGCCCTGATCGAATGCCGCCAGAGCGTGAGTGACTACGACGCGGCGGCCCCGGTCGTGGCCGACCCGCTCAAGGCGGTCGCCAACGGCCTTCAGCCATTGCCGCAGACCAACCAGTTCATGAGCGAGTTCCGCCTGGCCGCCCCGATCACGGTGTTCGGCGAGCGTGCCGAATACATCACGGTGGCCGGGGCCAGCATCATGGCGATCCTGGATCTGGCCGACCCGCGCCCGCTGGCCAAGCGCCTGGCGCTGGAGGATGGCGTGGACACCCCGGTGAAGTTCATGGCCGGGCGCGAGCTGGTCAGCCGCGACGTCACCGACCCGCGTACCGGCGAGGCCTTGATCGAGTCGGTGATCCTGAGCCTGTCCACGGTCAAATCCCACCCCGGCAAGACCCTGGCCGGCTGTACCTACAGCCTGGACCTGCCACCGGAGGAAGACACCCCGCCACCGGGCGCCGCCCCGGCCCCCTTGCCGGGCGTGAATCCGCCCTCGGCCGGGCGCTGACAGGCGCCCGCATCCTGATAGACTAAATCCAACGCCCGGCACGCCGGGTGCCTTTTTTTCCAGAGATGTCTGAAGACGACAGTAGTAGCTCCACCCTGGAGCACAATGAAAAGAAGCGCAGCTGGCTCGAACGCCTGACCGCTGCCTTCTCCGGCGAACCCCACACCCGCGACGAGCTGGTGGCGGTACTGCACACCGCGCACGAAGACGGCCTGATCGCCGCCGACACGCTGCGGATGATGGAAGGCGCCATTTCGGTGGCCGAGCTCACCGTCGGCGACGTGATGATCTCGCGCTCGCAGATGGTCTCCCTGCCGGTCGAAGCCCCCTTCCTTGACCTGATGAAGCAGGTGGTCGAATCCGGCCATTCGCGCTTCCCGGTGCACGGCGACAACAAGGACGACATCCTCGGCATCCTGTTGGCCAAGGACCTGCTGCGCGGCGTGGTTGCCGACAACGGGCCGGCCAACATCCGTGAGCTGCTGCGCCCGGCGGTGCTGATCCCCGAGGCCAAGAAGCTCAACGTGCTGCTCAAGGAGTTCCGGCTCTCGCGCAACCACATGGCCATCGTGGTGGACGAGTACGGCGGTGTCGCCGGCTTGGTCACGATCGAGGACGTGCTGGAACAGATCGTCGGCGAGATCGACGATGAGCACGACGAGGCCGAGGACCACACCTCGCAGATCGCGATCCAGGCCGACGGCCAGTACGTGGTCGATGCATTGACCGCGATCGAGGATTTCAACGAGCGCTTCGGTGCCACGTTCCCCGACGACGATTACGACACCATCGGTGGCCTGGTCACCGAGGCGATCGGGCACCTGCCCGAAACCGGCGATGAGCTCACCCTGGACCGCTTCGTGTTCCGGGTGGCGCGTGCCGATGCCCGGCGCGTGCAGGCGTTCCATGTGACCGTGCTGCCGCCCGACACCCACAACGAGGATTGACCCACGCCATGCGGCCCCCTTTGAATCGGTGGTCGCTGTGCCGCCTGTTGTTCGTGTTGTCGCTGCTTGCGATGGCCAGCCTGCCCTTCGGGGCGCTGGCCGCGCAGGATGCCGTGCCTGCCACGGCCGCCCCGGCCCCTGCCGCCGAGGCGCCACGCATCGGCGTGGTCACCATGCAGCCGGGCGAGATCTTCTTCGAACGCTTCGGCCATGACGCGCTGGTCGTGGTCGATCCGGTCACCGGCGACGCCACCTCGTACAACTTCGGTTACTTCGACCCGAGCGAGTCCGATTTCATCGGCAACTTCGTGCGCGGCGACATGATGTATTACCTGGTCGCACTGCCGCTCGGGCAGGACCTGTCGTACTACCAGGAGAGCGGCCGCGGTGCGAGCGTGCAGTGGCTGGATCTGACGCCCGCGCAGGCGCGCACCCTGGCCGCGTCGCTGGCCGAGCGTGCCAAGCCCGAGAACGCGCGCTACCACTACGATTACTACACCGCCAACTGCGCCACCATGGTCCGCGATGCGATCGATGGTGCCCTCGGTGGCGGGCTGCATTCGCAGCTGTCCGGGCGCTCGCGCGGCAACACCTACCGCAGTGAATCGGTGCGCCTGGCCTCGCCGTCGCCGTGGATGTGGCTGGGCTTCGATATCGGCCTGGGCCCGTTCGCCGACCAGCCGCTGTCGCGCTGGCAGGAAGCCTTCGTGCCGATGCGCCTGGCCGATGCGCTGCGCCAGGTGCGCAACAGCGAAGGTCGCCCGCTGGTGCAGGCCGAGCAGGAACTGCTGCCGCACCGGATCGCCCCGGAGCCGACCGAGTCCCCGCGCAGCTGGTGGCCGTGGCTGCTGTGCGGCCTGATCGCCGCTGCGGGTGTGGTTGCACTGCGCCGCCGGCGCCGGCTGCTGGGTGGCCTGGCGCTGCCGTTCTGGCTGTTCTGCGGCATTGGCGGCGCCCTGCTGACCTACCTGTGGGGCTTCAGTGCGCACCAGGCCGCCTGGGCCAACCGCAACCTGCTGCAGCTCTCGCCGCTGTGCCTGCTGCTCGTTCCCGCTGCGATCACCCTGCTGCGCGGCCGCGTGCCGCGCGCGTGGTTCCGGTTCGTGCTGTGGGCGGTCGCCGGCGTGTCGCTGCTCGGCCTGGTGCTGCATTGGCTGACCTTGCAGGCGCAGTACAACCTGCAGTGGATCGTGCTGTTGCTGCCCATCCACGTGGCGCTGGCATGGGTGCTGGGCCGCCGTGACCTGCCCGTCACGGGCCGCTGACGCACGATGCCCGCCATGGATACCGTCACACCTGAAAACCCCGCCTGCGTCATCAACTGCGTTCACTACGATGACCAGGGCAAGCGCCACGACATCGGCCTGGATGCGATCAGCGATGTGATCGCCAGCGACAACGGCTTCGTGTGGGTGGGTCTGTACGAGCCCGACGACAGCGTGCTGCTGAAGCTGCAGGAAGAATTCGGCCTGCACTCGCTGGCCATCGAAGACGCCCGCAATGCGCATCAGCGGCCAAAGGTGGAGGCCTACGGCAATTCGCTGTTCGTGGTGGTCACGACCGCGCAGATGGTGGACGAGCGGATCCGCTACGGCGAGACCCACGCCTTCCTCGGCCCGCGCTTCCTGGTCACGGTGCGCCATGGCGCATCGCTGTCCTATGCCGCCCCGCGCGCCCGCGTGGAGCGCGAACCGGACCTGCTGCGCACGATGGGCCCGTCGTACTGCCTGTATGCGGTGCTGGATTTCGTGGTCGACAACTACCTGCCGATCACCCAGCGTTACCGCGACACGCTGGAGCTGCTGGAAAAGGACATCTTTTCCGACAACTACAAGCGCCAGACCGTGGTGCGCCTGTACGAGCTCAAACGCGAGCTCAACAAGATGCGCATGGCGGTCGCGCCGTTGCAGGACACGCTCTCGCAGATCAAGCGCTACCAGGGCGACCTGGTGCCGGACGAAGTGAAGCTCTACCTGCGCGACGTGCACGACCACGCGGTGCGGATCAGTGATGTGATCGACACCCTGCGCGAAATGCTGGGCACCGCGCTGAGCGTGAACCTGTCGCTGGTGACCCTGGCCCAGGGCGAGACGGTCAAGCGCCTGGGTGCCTGGGCGGCGCTGCTGGCCGCCCCGACCTTGATCACCAGCTGGTATGGCATGAACTTCACGAACATGCCCGAGCTGGACAAGCCGTGGGCTTACCCGGCGATGATCATCGGCGTCGGTGCGGTGTGCGTGGGGCTGTACCGCCTGTTCAAGCGCGCACGCTGGCTGTAGTAGCGACCGTTCGTCGCTACGGCGACGACCGTTGGTCGCTACGGCGACGACCGTTGGTCGCTACAGCGACGACCGTTGGCCGCCATGGCGGGCGACCGTAAGCCACCACGGCGCGAGCCGACCAACGGTCGGCTCCTACCCGATCCGTGGCATCACGCCACGTAAACCGTCTTGATGTTCATGAACTCATGGATGCCATGCTCGGCCAGTTCACGACCGAAGCCGGATCTTTTGCTGCCGCCGAACGGCAGCCGGACGTCACTCTTGACGATGGCGTTGACGAAGGCGGCACCGCACTCCAGCTGCTGGGCGATGGCTTCGCCGCGCGCCGCATCGGTCGTCCACACGCTGCCGCCCAACCCGAAGGTGGTGTCGTTGGCCACGCGCAGCGCTTCGGCGTCATCGCGGACCCGCAGGATCGCGGCGGCCGGGCCGAACAGTTCTTCGTCGTAGGCCGGCATGCCGGGGGTGACGTTGTCCAGGATGGTCGCCGGATAGCCGGCATGCGAGCCCGCCACCGGCTCGCCTCCCAGCAGCAGCGTGGCGCCCTTGGCGATGCTGTCCTGCACCTGCTTGTGCAGCTCGTCGCGCAGGTCCGCGCGTGCCATCGGCGCCAGTGTGGTTTTCTCGTCCTGCGGATCCCCGTAGACGCGCTTGCCTGCAGCGGCGACGAACTTCTCCACGAACGCATCGGCGATCGCGTCGACCACGATGAACCGCTTGGCCGCGATGCAGGTCTGCCCGCTGTTGTCGAAGCGTGACTTCACTGCTGCGGCCACCGTCTTCTCGAGATCGGCATCGTCCAGCACCACGAAGGCGTCGCTGCCGCCCAGTTCCATCACGCACTTCTTGAGCTGGTCACCGGCATTGGCCGCAATCGACCGCCCGGCGCGCTCGCTGCCGGTCAGTGTGACCGCCTTGACGCGCTTGTCGCGCAGCACCTCGGCGGCCTGGTCGTTGTCGATATGCAGCACGTCGAACACGCCCTCGGGCAGGCCGCCATCGCGGCACACCGCCAGGATCAGGTCCGCACATTGCGGCACGTTGCTGGCGTGCTTGAGCAGCGCCACATTGCCGGCCATGAACGCCGGCGCGAGGAAACGGAACACCTGCCAGATCGGGAAGTTCCATGGCATCACCGCGAACACGCAGCCGATCGGCTCGTAGCGCACGTAGCTGCGCTGGGCCTCGGTGTCGATCAGCTGCGGCTTCAGGTAATCGGCCGCGTGATCGGCGTAGAACTCACAGGCCTCGGCGCATTTCTCGATCTCGCCCAGCGCTTCCCCCTTGAGCTTGCCCATCTCGGTGGTCATCGCCTGCTGGATGTCACCCTTGCGCTGGCGCAGCTGGGCCGCGATGGCGCGCAGCATAGCCCCGCGCTCCTGCAGCGAACGCGCTGACCAGGCCGGAAACGCCTCGGCGGCAGCGGCCAGGCGCTGCTCGACCTCCGTGGCGGTGAGCAGTTCATGGCGATACGTGACCTGGCCGGTCGCGGGATTGATGATGTCAGCGGTCATCGCGGGTCTCCAAAAGTCAGACCCGCAGTGTGCGCCCCGCCCCGTGATCCGGATGTTGCCGGATCGGGATGACGTTCAGCCGGGGTCCTGCAGCGCCATCTGCATGTCGCGCTGGCGACGCTTCTCGGCGCGGGAGGTGATGTACCAGCCCACCACGGCCGCAATCGACACCGCCAGCACCATCAAGGTGGCCAGGGCATTGATCTCCGGCTTGATGCCCATCCGCACGGAGGAGAACACCTTCATTGGCAGGGTGGTCGAGTTCGGGCCGGCCACGAAGCTGGCGATCACCACGTCATCCAGCGACAGCGTGAACGCCAGCAGCCAGCCGGCCACCAGCGCCGGGGCGATGATCGGCAGGGTGATCTGGAAGAACACCTTCAACCGGCTCGCGCCGAGATCCATCGCGGCCTCCTCCAGCGAGCGGTCCAGCTCCTGCAGTCGCGAGGACACCACCACCGTCACGAAGGACAGGGTGAAGGTGACGTGCGCGATCCAGATGCTGGTCACGCCGCGGCTGGGGAAGCCGGGAATGCCGCCCATCGCCACCAGCAGGGTCATCAGCGAGAAGCCCAGGATCACTTCGGGCATCACCAACGGTGCGGTGATCAACGCACCGAACAGGGTCTTGCCCGGGAAGCGGCGCATGCGGGTCATCACCATCGCGGCCATCGTGCCGAGCACGGTGGCCGCGCAGGCCGTCCAGAACGCGACCTTGAGGCTGATCCACAGCGCATCCAGGATCTGCCGGTTGTTGAACAGCTCGCCGTACCAGCGCGTGGAGAAGCCCGACCATACCGTGGCCAGCTTGGAGGCGTTGAACGAGTACACCATCAACAACAGGATCGGCAGGTACAGGAAGGCGAAGCCCAGCCCGAGCAGGCTCCAGCCCAGCCAGCGGTTGCTGCGCACCATGCTCATGCCAGCTTTCCTTCCAGCTCGCGCTGCTGCATGCGGTTGAACAGCAGGATCGGCACCAGCAGCAGGGCCAGCATCACGATCGCCACCGCCGAGGCCGTGGGCCAGTCGCGGTTGTTGAAGAACTCGCCCCACAGCACGCGGCCGATCATCAGCGTATCCGGCCCGCCGAGCATTTCCGGAATCACGAACTCCCCTACCGCCGGGATCATCACCAGCATGCAGCCGGCGATGATGCCGGTGCGCGAGAGCGGCAATGTGATCCGCACGAAGGCCTGCCACGGCTTGGCGCCGAGGTCGTAGGCCGCTTCCAGCAGGCGGTTGTCCAGCTTGACCAGGTTGGCGTACAGCGGCAGCACCATGAACGGCAGGTAGCAGTAAACGATGCCGATGTAGGCGGCGGTCGGGGTATACAGGATCTGCAGCGGCGCATCGATCAGGCCGAGCTTGAGCAGCAGCTGGTTGAGCAGGCCGTTGCGGTCCAGGATGCCGATCCAGGCATACACCCGGATCAGGAACGAGGTCCACGAGGGCAGCACCACCAGCATCATCGCCACGTTGCGCGCGGCCGGGCTCATCCGCGAGATCACGTACGCCATCGGGTAGCCGATCAGCAGCGTGAGCAGGGTCGAGATGACCGCGATCTTGATCGAGCTCAGGTACGCCAGCGCGTACTGGTTGTCCTTGACCAGGGCTGCGTAGCTGCCGAGGTTGAGCTTGAGCGAGAAGGCGCCATCCACGTACTCCAGCAGCCAGGTATACGGCGGCGAACCGACCTGGGTGCGCGCGAAGGAGATCATCAGGATGATCACGAACGGCACCGCGAAGAACAGCAGCAGCCACAGGTACGGCGCGGCGATCACGCCGGCGCGCGTGCCCGGGAGCCAGCGCTTCCAGCCGGTCGCGGTCATGAGGTCAGCACCACGCCATCGTTGTCGCGCCAGTGCACCCAGACGGTGTCACCCCAGGTCAGGCCATCGCTGGCCCAGCGCTGGGAGTTGGCGAAATTGGACAGCACCTTGGCCCCGCTCGGCAGGCGCACATGGAACACCGAATGGCTGCCGAAGTAGGCGATCTCCTCGATCACGCCCTGGGCCTTGTTGGTATCCCCCGCCGGCTCGTCCTTGCCGATCATCACCTTTTCCGGGCGTAGTGCGAACGCCACCGGCTGGCCTTCGTAACCGGTGATCCCGTGGGCGACGTAGATCGGTGCGGGGAACAGCGGCGTGCGCACGGTGACGTACTCGGGCAGGTCCTCATCGAGCACGCCATCGAACAGGTTCACCGAGCCGATGAACTCGGCCACGAAGCGGTTGGCCGGCTGCTCGTAGATTTCATCCGGCTTGCCGACCTGCTGGATCCAGCCGGCATCCATGACCGCGATCCGGGTCGCCATGGTCATGGCTTCTTCCTGATCGTGGGTGACCATCACGCAGGTCACCCCGGTGGTCTCGATGATGTTGACCAGCTCCAGCTGCATCTGCGAGCGCAGCTTCTTGTCCAGCGCGCCCATCGGTTCATCCAGCAACAGCAGCTTGGGCCCTTTGGCCAGCGACCGCGCCAGCGCCACGCGCTGCTGCTGGCCACCGGAGAGCTGGTGCGGCTTGCGCTTGGCCAGCTTGCCCAGCTGCACCAGCTCCAGCATTTCGCCGACGCGGCGGTTGATCGCATCGCGCGCCATGCCGTCCTGCTTGAGGCCGAAGGCGATGTTCTGCTCGACCGTCATGTGCGGGAACAGCGCATAGGACTGGAACATCATGTTGATCGGGCGCTGGTACGGGGGCAGCGCGTTGATGCGCTGGCCGTCCAGGTCGATGGTCCCCTGGGTGGGGGTCTCGAAGCCGCCCAGGCAGCGCAGCAGCGTCGATTTGCCGCTGCCCGAGCCACCGAGCAGCGCGAAGATCTCGCCTTTGCGCACGTCCAGGGTGACGTCGTCGAGCGCGACGAAACCGTCGAACTCCTTGCGCAGCGCGCGGATGGACAGGTAGCCCGGTTCCAGGACCGGGAGGACCGCGCCTTCCGGCTTGGCTTCAAATGGCATGGTCAGCGGCTCCGGGAGCGGCGGCGGGACGGGGGGAGAATGCCATTTTACCGGTGGTGGCCGCGTCATGTCCTACCCCCTGAAACGACGACGCCGGCACGGGGCCGGCGTCGCAGGGGGCGGTCAGCGCCCGGTTTTCACCTCGGTCCACAACCGGGTGTAGAGCTTGTCCACCTCCGGCGTGTTGATCGAGTAGGTGAACATCTTCGCCGCCACATCGGCCGGCGGGTAGATGGTCGGGTCGGTGCGGATCGATTCGTCCACCAGCGGCGTGGCCGCGGTCACCGGGTTGGCGTAATGGATGAAGTTGGTGTTGGCCGCGGCGACCTTCGGCTCCAGCAGGTAGTTGATGAAGGCGTAGGCGGCCTCCGGGTGCTTGGCATCCTTGGGGATGGCCAGCATGTCGAACCACTGCGGGCCACCTTCGCGCGGGATCGAGTAGGCCACGGTCACGCCATTGGAAGCTTCAGCTGCACGGTCACGGGCCTGAATGATGTCACCGGACCAACCCACCACCAGGCAGGTGCCGCCGTTGGCCAGCGAGCCCACGTACTGCGAGGAGTGGAAGTTCTGCACGTAGGGGCGGATGCTCTTGAGCAGCGCGGCCGCCTTCTGCAGCGTGGCCGGATCCTGGCTGTGCGGATCTTCGCCCAGGTAGTGCAGCGCGATCGGGATCATGTCCGAAGGCGTATCCAGGATGGTGATCCCGCAGTCCTTCATCTTGGCGATGTTTTCGGGCTTGAAGACCAGATCCCAGCTGTTGGCGATGTCGGTGCTGCCACCGAAGCGCTGCTTGAGCAGCTCCACGTTGTAGCCGATGCCGGTGGTGCCGATCATGTACGGCACACCGTATTCGTTGCCCGGGTCCTGCTGGGCAATGCGCTTCATCACGTCCGGGTCGAGGTTGGCCAGGTTCGGGATCTTGCTCTTGTCCAGCGGCAGGAACACGCCGGCCTTGATCTGGCGGCCGAAGAAGTTCAGCGTCGGCACCACCACGTCGTAACCGCTGTTGCCGGCCAACAGCTTGGTTTCGACCATCTCATCACTGTCGAACACGTCATAGGTCACCTTGGTGCCGGTGGCCTTTTCGAAGTTCGGGATGGTGTCTTCGGCGATGTAATCGCTGTAGTTGTAGACGTTCAGGACCTTGGCGTCGTCCTGCTTGTCACCGCCGCCACAGGCGGTCAGCACGGATACGGCAATGCCGAGGGTGAGGATTCGCAGCTTCATCGGACTCTCCACAGGTCAGGTGCGAGTTGGGGGGAACCGGCCGGACCGGCGCAACGGGTGCCAGCCTACCGGGCATGCCCCCATTTTCCCAGCACATGGCCCTCACGGCCATGCCGGATCCGGTGGCTCGGTCAGACGTTGAGCAGCAGGAACTCACGTTCCCAGGAGCTGATCACCCGGAAGAAGGTCTCGTATTCTTTGCGCTTGACCGACACATAGGCGCGGCAGAAGCGCTCGCCCAGCATCTCGCGCAGTTCCGGGCAGCCTTCCAGCCCGTCCAGCGCCTCGCCCAGCGAGCGCGGCAGGTCATAGCCGAGTTCCTTGGCGCTGCCGCTGATCGGCGCGGTGGGGGAGCCCTGCTCGCGGATGCCGAGCAGGCCGGCGGCCAGGGTGGCAGCGATCGCCAGGTAGGGGTTGGCATCCGAGCCGGCAAACCGGCTTTCCACCCGCATGTTCTCTGGTGTATCCAGCGGCACGCGCAGCCCGCAGGTGCGGTTGTCGAAGCCCCAGTGCACGTTGCTCGGGGAGACCTCGCCGAACATCAGCCGACGGTAGGAGTTCACGTTCGGCGCGAAAAATGCCATCGCCGCCGGCACGTACTTCTGCAGGCCGGCCAGGTAGTGCCCGAACAACGGGCTGAAATCCTCACCGCCATGCTCGCCGGTGAACACGTTGCTGCCGTCGCTGATCCGCAGCAGGCTCTGGTGGATATGCATCGCACTGCCCGGCTCGTTCTCCATCGGCTTGGCCAGGAAGGTGGCGTAGATGCCATGGCGCATGGCCGACTCACGCATGGTGCGCTTGAACAGGAAGACCTGGTCGGCCAGATCCATCGCATTGGCGTGGGTGAAGTTGACCTCCAGCTGCGCCGCGCCGGATTCATGGATCAGCGTATCCACGTCCAGCTTCATCGCATCGCAGTAGTCGTACATCAGATCGAGGATCGGATCGAACTCGTTGACCGCATCGATCGAGTAGGACTGGCGCGCGGTTTCAGGACGCCCGGAGCGGCCGGCCGGCGGCAGCAGCGGGAAGTCCGGGTCGGTGTTCTTCTGGACCAGGAAGAACTCCAACTCCGGTGCCACCACCGGGCGCAGGCCCAGTTCGGCATAGGCATTGAGGACGCGCCGCAGCACGTTGCGCGGGGCCAGCTCATGCGGCTCACCGGTCTTGGTGAAACAGTCGTGGATGACCTGCGCGGTCGGATCGGTCGCCCAGGGCACCATGCGGACGGTGTCGGCATCCGGGCGCAGGATCATGTCCGAATCCGACGGTGAGGTCAGCTCGTAGTAATCGTCCGGGAACTCGCCGGTGACCGTCGTGGCGAAGATACCCTCCGGCAGGCGCGTGCCGTAATCGTGCGAGAACTTGTCGGCCGGAATGATCTTGCCGCGCGCGTTGCCGGTGATGTCCGGCACCAGGCACTCCACCTCGGTGATGCGCCGGTCCTTGAGCCAGCGCAGCAGCGTGCTCTCCTGCGGAACAGGCTTGGGGGCGGCGGCTTTGCGCGAACGCGTTCGGGTGGTCATGACCGGTCTGCTGTAAGAGAGTTGCGGCGACAAGCATCGCCGAAAGCGTGAAAAATGCTGTGATAGAACGAATTGTCGGCCACCCGCCACTCCGGATGCCACTGCACCCCGAGCACGAAACGATGCGCGGTGCTGCGGGCGGCTTCTATCAGGCCATCCTCAGCAACGGCCTCGATCTGCAGGCCCTCGGCCAAGCGATCGATGCCCTGCCCGTGCACGGAATTGACCCGTGCCGTGGGCGCGCCGGCCCAGCCGGCCAGCCAACCGCCCTCACACAGGTGCACCGCATGCGCCGGCCCATATTGCACCGCCACCGGCGCCTCCGGGTCTTCACGATGATCGTTCATGCCCGGCACCGCGTGCACGCGCGGGTGCAGACTGCCACCGAGCGCGACGTTCAATTCCTGGAAACCCCGACAGATCGCCAGCACAGGCAGGTCGCGGGCCAGCGCCTCCTGCAACAGGGAGAGCGCGTTCGCATCGCGCGCCGGATCATGGCGGTTGCCGGGCCAGCTCGGCGGCCCGGCATACAGATGCGGTTCGATATTGCTCACCGCGCCGGTCAGCAGCAGGCCCTGCAGGCGGTCCAGCCAATGCGTGGCCGGCAACGGCGGCTGCAGGCTGGGCAGCAGCACCGGGGTGACACCGGCCGCCTCGGCCAGCGCGCGGACGTACTTCTCACCCGCCGCCGCGAAGGGATGATGGCCCAGCATCGTGCTGTCGGTGGGCAGTCCGACCCAAGGGGGCGAGACCATGCGTCATGCTCGGATGACCTGCAGCCACGTTACCCCCGTGCGCAGACCTCGCGCAACACAGCGCCGCATCGGCGGTGCGCGCGCCCCTCACACGCCTGCGGCAGTAGCTGCGACAGACTGACCCCTGTCCCGCGCGCCGGTTGCTGGCATCCTTTGTCCATGATTGTTGTCCTGTCCTCTCCCCGCCGGTGCCCGGCATGACGGCTGCCGGCGAGGCGCATGCACCCAGCTGGTACGCCGACAGCGTGCCGGGCGCGCCGCTACGTGAACCGCTGACGGGGGATCTGAGCGCCGACGTGTGCGTGCTGGGTGCCGGCTACACCGGCCTGTCCGCCGCCCTGACCCTGGCCGAGCGCGGTTATCGCGTCTCGCTGCTGGAGGCGCACCGCGTGGGCTGGGGGGCGTCCGGCCGCAACGGTGGCCAGGCGATCGTCGGCTACGGCTGCGAGGTGGATACGCTCGAGCATCTGGTGGGCGCTGAAGACGCGCGGGCGCTGTTCGAATTCTCGCGCGATGGCATGCGCCTGCTGCGTGACCGCATCGTCCGCCACCAGATCGAGTGCGATTGGCGCGACGGCCATGCCAGCGTGCCGATCAAACCCCGCCAGGAGCGCATGCTGCGCGCCGGGCTGATCGATCTGGCCCAGCGCTACGACTATCCGCTGCAATGGTGGGACCGCACGCAGCTGCGCGGGCAGTTGGACAGCCCCCGCTATCGCGGGGCGATGTTCGATCCCCATAGCGGCCACCTGCATCCGCTGGCCTACGCGCAGGGCCTGGCCCGTGCCGCGGAGGCGGCCGGCGCGGTGATCCACGAGCAGTCCCCGGTCCTGCAGCTGATCCGCGGGCCCCGGCCGCAGCTGCGCACCGCGCACGGCACGGTCAGCGCCGACCACGTGGTGATCGCCGGCAATGCCTGGCTGGAGGGCATCGCGCCGGAGCTGGAATCGCGGATCATGCCGGTCGGCACCTATATCGGTGCCAGTGCGGTCCTTGGGCAAGCACGGGCGCAATCGCTGATCCGCAATGACATGGCCGTGGCCGACGTCAGCTGGGCACTGGACTACTTCCGCCTCAGCCGCGATCACCGCCTGCTGTTCGGCGGCCAGGCCAGCTACTCCGCCCTGCCCCCGCCCGGCCTGCGCGGTGTGATGACCCGGCGCATGCGCGCGGTGTTCCCGCAGCTGGCCGACGTGGAGCTGGAGTACGTGTGGGGCGGCTATGTGGATATCACCCGCAACCGCGCCCCGCACTGGGGCCGACTGACCCCGAATGTCTATTTCGCGCAGGGCTTCTCGGGCCACGGTGTTGCCGCAGCGGGCCTGGCGGGCCAGGTGCTGGCCGAAGCCATCGCCGGCCAGGCGGAGCGCCTGGATGTATTCGAACGCATTCCGCACCGCCCCTTCCCCGGCGGGCGCATGCTGCGAACCCCGCTGCTGGTTGCGGCGATGTCCTGGTACAAGCTGCGGGATGCGTTGTGGTGAGGGCGCAAGGGGCGTTCGGCGACCACGGGTAAAGTGAGACATGGTGCGACATCTGAAAGCGGTCGCTCCGTTTCCCGGCAGCGCCAGACCGGGAGTGCAAGCAGATGGCATGAGAGCGCATCTCTTGCTGCGCACGCCGCGCGTCACAGCGCAACGATGTGTGGAGAATGCGTCATATCAAGGCCTGCAGTGGCAGAGATGGGCACGCCTCGAACACGGGACGTCATCTGTGTATCCGCGGCGCAACTCGACTGCGGGCCGTACGACGAGCGTGAAGAGTTTCCTAAGAAAATGAGATATGTGTCACGCCCATGGCCCCGACCCATGCCCGCGCGTGAATCCATACGCTGCGCGCGCCATCGCGCCGGACCACTTGCGCAATTGCATAATCCGGCGCGTGTATATACCGTCCAATCTGATCGCGGCATTGATACACAGGGATGTTGAAGGCACGAACAGGGGGAGCCGGTGCGAGGAGAATGGTGGAAAAATGGACTTCAGTTGAATCTGCGCATCGAGCCGATCGGGCTTGTCCTTGCCGTCATCTATGCCCTTGCCTGTTGGGGCGCACGCAAGCTGTCCCTCGACCAGTTCTACCTGCCTGCCGGCATACGCGTGGCTGCACTGCTGCTCTGTCCACCACGACTGTGGCCCTATCTGTTCCTGGGTGAGTACGCCTACTTCGCGCAGATGCGTTACCCGATGGTGGAGAAGTACGGGCTGGCGTGGGTCGTGCTTGGCTCTGCTTCGCTGATGCCGGCAGTCGCGTTTGTCGTTCGACTGCATCGCCGAATGATGGCGACCACTACAGAAACCTGGCTATTATCAATTGCTGCAGCGTCGGCGCTAGTAGTTACCGTACTCAATATTTCTCTATCAGAATTACTCTGGCCAATTCCACCAGACATGCCCGCGCTCACTGGTGTCGCGCGCTATGTGGTCGGCGACTTCATCGGCATCCTGACGGTGGCACCCCTTGCACTCTTGTGGGCAACCCGCCACAGCGAGCCGGACTGGGCAGCGATGTTCCTGAAGCCGACGTCAATGGCCCTTGGACTGATGACTGTCCTGGGCATATCGGCGGCGCTGCTGCCTGCAGACTCAATGACGATGAAAACCAGCCTACAGGTGCTTATGGCGCTACCTGCCATTGCTCTGACCTGCCTCCTCGGCTGGCGAGGTGCCGCGATTTCGGTGCCGGTGCTGAACCTCATCATCGGCCTTACTACGCCAAAGCCTTACCCATCGTCGTTTGATCCGTCAGCCTTCACCACACAGTTGATCATGGCCATCACAGGCATTGCATTGCTGGTCCTCGGCTCACGCATCAGCCACTACTACCATCACTACAAAATTCGGGACGACGGCGAGAAGAATGCAATCAAGTTGGCCAGAAGCTCTCATGTGACAAGCGAAATGGGGCTCCGCGAACGCGCACTTCACTTGAGAAAGATCGGGGAGGGCATGGATATATCCCTCAACGAAGTTGTGAGCTGGCTGAAGCTGCACGGACACCACGAGATCGCTGGGGGATTGCTCGATACCGCTGTCGTGCATTCGCGGCAGTTCCGCGCCCAGGCCAGCATGGTCTATCCGACAGCACTGGATCATCTGGGTCTGTATGTCGCCCTGCAGGCTGGTGGGGTCCGCGAAGCGTGGGATCTGACCCACCGCGTCTCCCGCCCGCGGCTGCAGGGGGATCCCTGCCAATTGAGTATCGGCCTGCAATTGGCTGCCTACCGTGCAATGACCGATGCCGTGTCGCTGCTGCTGGAGAGTGAATCGGGCCAGATCGAGGTCCGCGCGCGCTGTGGCAGGTTTGGTCGGTATCAGGGCATCGTGGTGACCGTGGCGTTGCTGGATGCCACATGTGCGCTGTCCGAAGCCACCATGACCATGGCGGTTGAACGTCTCGCCGGGCGAGCTCTTGCCTATGGTGGTGTTGTGCAGTGTCGTCGCAATCGGGTCAGGATGGCGCTTCTGGAAATGCCGCCAATCGCTTCCCACGACGCCGCGCATAGCGTCTCGGTTGAATACGTAAAAACGACAGGGCGCGGTAGCAGTCAAGCGTTAACCTGACTTTCTGCAAACTCCTTGGATCCATCGCCCTTGGGACGAACACAGCAGGACAGCGGCGTCAGAAAAACAGCAGGTAGGATGTTGGGTTCCCCGTAACTTGGACCTGCAGGTGATCGCATCACCTGCAGGTCCACCACAGAGTCATCAGCCGAGCCCGCGTTACGCCCTACGTCGGGCGGTAACGAAACTGCACCTGATGTTGCCGCAGATGGCCTAGTTGCTGCCGCTCACTGGCTCGACCGACCAGACGGCATCAGTGCCGCTCCCGTAAAGCACCAGCGAGAAGCGTGGGCCGCGATACACCTCGGAGCGCCTCGCGCCTTTCGGCGCCTGAACGCGCAGCGTCGGCAGCGACACTCGCGCGGGAACATCGCCAGCCGGCAATGCCCAGAACACATCATCTGCGTTTCCGATGATCACGTGCACGCGCCCGGCAAGATCGTTCACTTGGTAATAGGTGATTCCCTCGCGCTCAAATCCATATACCAGCCAATTTGAATTTTGGCTCAGGTTGGCGGCCAGCGGCTGTGTCTGCCCCAGCCCTCGCTTCGCCAGTGGCGATCCATGATTATCTGACTGCGCCATTCCAACCATCGGAACCGACGCGAGAATAACGACACCCACAACACCAACAATCCTTGGAATGCGCACATTTACCTCCTGATTAAAACGTTGAGGGGAACTTCAGCGATAGTAACCGTAAGCGGACATCCATCGATCAGCCGGGGCCGCCTGAGCGGCCAGCACAGGACGACGCCCCACCCGGCAACCAGGCGGAGGCTGCGACATTTCGCGGCACCCCTCTCCCTAAAGTTACGCGTGAAACCGCCGCTACCAGTCCCGACCCACTCGGAACCGAGCGTACGCCTCATGCCGGCACTGTTGCAGGGCGCTGTTCTCAGCGACCCCGGTGATGCCCTGCCCCAGCGGATCCTGCTGGTGGAAAACTCGCGCACGTTCACCAGCATGCTGCGTGAGGCGATCGAGCAGCGGCTGGAGCTGCCGGTTTCGGTGGCGACCAGCCTGGCCGAGGCCGGGCGGCTGCTGGATGAGGAACAGGGTTGGTTCCTGGTCCTGACCGGGCTGGTGCTGGCCGATGGCGACCGCGATACCGTGGTGGACTACTTCCTGTCGCGCGGGCTGCCCACCGTGGTGGTCAGCGGCGTGTATGACGAGGATCTGCGCAAGCGCGTGCTGCAGCAGCAGATCATCGATTACGTGCTCAAGAACACCCCGGGCAGCATCGATTATCTGGTGTGGCTCGTGCAACGACTGGAGCGCAACCGGCGCATCGCCGCGCTGGTGGTGGATGACTCGATGTCGGCGCGGATGTACGCCGCCTCCTTGCTGCGCATGTATGGGCACGATGTCTACGAGGCCGCTGACGGCGCCGAGGGACTGAAGGCCATCGAGGCGCACCCGGCGATCCGGCTGGCGGTGGTCGATCAGGAGATGCCAGGCATGGAGGGCGTGGAATTCACCCGCCGCCTGCGCACGATGCGCTCGCGCGACAAGCTGGCCGTGATCGGGATTTCCGGCAATACCGATCCTTCGCTGATTCCGCGCTTCCTCAAGAACGGCGCCAACGATTTCCTGCGCAAGCCCTTCTCGCGCGAGGAGTTCTTCTGCCGCGTCTCGCAGAACGTGGACCAGCTCGAGCTGATCGGCACCCTGCAGGACCTGGCTACCCGCGATTTTCTGACCGGGCTGCCGAATCGTCGCTGCTTCCTGGAGCAGAGTCAGCGTCAGCTGCCGCAGCTGCACCTGGATGGCGAACAGGTGGCTGTCGCGATGATCGACATCGACCACTTCAAGCACATCAACGATACCCATGGCCACGAGGCCGGCGACGATGCGCTGCGCGCGGTGGCCGCAGCGGTCGCCCAGCATGCGCGCCAGGACGATCTGATCGCACGCTTCGGCGGCGAGGAGTTCTGCCTGCTGGTACCGGGCATGGATGAAGAGCAGGCCGTGCACTACTTCGACGAACTGCGCCAGCGCATCGCCGCGCTGGAGGTCGACCTGGGCAACACCACCCTGCGCATGACGGTCAGCATCGGGCTGTGCTGTCTGCGGCCGCAGCGCGATTCCCTGCACCGGCTGATTTCCGAGGCCGATCGGCAGCTGTACCTGGCCAAGGCCGGCGGCCGCAATCGCGTCCATTGCGCCACCGTGGCGACCGGCCCACGCCAGCGCGAGCCTGCCCTGGCGCCTTGATCGAGATCAACGCGGCCCCGGCCGCGACTGCCTAGAGTCGCCCCCAGTTGAACAGCGCGGGGAACGCACCATGGCACTTCTGGTCTGGCAGGACGATCTGAACATCGGTATCGATGTCATCGATCACCAGCACATGCGCATCGTGGAGATGCTCAACCACCTGCACGTCGCCCAGAAGAGCCTGGAGCGGCTGGCCGTGGCCGAGGTCATCGACGAACTCGTGGACTACACGATGTCCCACTTCGCCTTCGAAGAAGAGCTGATGGAGGAAGCCGGCTACCCGTTCTGCGCGGCGCACAAGCGCGTGCACGAAATCTTCGGCAAGCGCGTGGGCGAGTACCGGCTGCGTTTCCAGGCCGGTGAGGACATCACCGACGAGCTGCGCACGATGCTGTCGCGCTGGCTGTTCAACCATATCCGTGGCGATGACAAGGCGTACGCGCCGCAGGTCAAACAACACCTCAACCAGTTCGCGCGCGACCACCAGCAGGGCAGCTGGCTGGGCCGCACGCTCAAGCGCTTCTTCCGCTGATCAGCGCCCGCGCCGCCCCATCGCCAGCAAGGCGACGATGGTGATCAATGCGGTCACGCACAGGTAATAGCCCACCGCGACCAGGCCATAGCGCTCGGCCAGCCACGTCGCCACATACGGCGCCGGTGCGGCACCGAGAATGCCGGCCAGGTTGAACGACAAGGAGGCGCCGGTATAGCGCACCTGCACCGGGTAGATCTCGGCCAGGAAGGTGCCGCACGGGCCGTAGGTCAGGCCCATCAGGAACAGGCCCAGCGCCAGGAACCCCAACACCAGCCACGGGCTGCCGGCCTGGAACAGCGGCGCGAACACCACGCCGAAGGCGAGGATCAGGCCGCTGGCCACGATCATCGTGCGGCGCGTGCCCCAGCGGTCGCCGTACAACGCGGAAATGGGAATGCCGGCGGCGAAGAACAGGATGCCGACCATCTGCAGCAGCAGGAACTGCTCACGCGAGTAGCCCAGCACGGTGGTGCCGTGGCCGAGGGTGAACACCGTCATCAGGTAGAACAGCACGAAGGTGGCGAACGCCCCCAGGGTGCCCAGCACCAGCGTCAGCGGATGTTCGCGCAGCACCGTCCACATCGGCAGCTTGACCCGCTCGTTGCGGTCCAGCGCGGCCTGGAATTGCGGGGTCTCGTGGATGTTCAGGCGTACCCACAGGCCGATGCCGACCAGCAGCGAACTGGCCAGGAACGGCACGCGCCAGCCCCATTGCAGGAAATCGGCCTCGCTCATCGCGCGGCCCAGCAGCAGGAAGATACCGGCCGAAAGCAGGAAGCCCAGCGGTGCGCCCAACTGCGGGAACATGCCGTACCAGGCGCGTTTGCCGGGCGGCGCATTCTCGGTGGCCAGCAGCACGGCGCCACCCCACTCTCCCCCCAGCCCCAGTCCCTGCCCGAAGCGGCACAGCGCGAGCAGTGCCGGCGCGACCAGCCCGATGCTGGCATGCGTGGGCAGCAGGCCGATCGCCACGGTGGAGATGCCCATCGTGAGCAGCGCAGCGACCAGCGTCGCCTTGCGCCCGATGCGGTCACCGTAGTGACCGAACACCGCCGAGCCGACCGGCCGCGCGATGAAGGCCACCGCGAAGGTCGCCAGCGACTGCAGCATCGCCGCCCCATCGCTGCTTTCGGGGAAAAACAGGTGCGGGAACACCAGCACCGCGGCGGTGGCGTAGATGTAGAAATCGAAGAACTCGATGGTGGTGCCGATCAGGCTCGCCAGCAGAATGCGGCGGGGAGAGTTCACGACAGGGGCGACAGCAGGTGTGGACATCGGGCACGCAGAAAAAGGCAGCTGCCGGATTCTGCCACGGCCTTCCGCTGGCTGCCGCAATGGTTGCAGACGAGACTGTCAGCCTGTGACCGCCTCGGCGACCTGCGCATCCGGCAGGAACTTCCCCGGCACCGCAGGGTCTCAACGCGGTCACCCCGCCAGGACGGTCCCGGATGTCAGCCTCACGGAAGAGTGCCGCCCCCTTGCGCTGGGCGCAGCCGGTCGCCATCGCGGTGGTGATCGTTGTGCACGGGCTGATGCTGGGCGTGCTGCTGCGGTCTCCGGCCCCCAGTGGCGCTGCGGAGGAGGCCCGCCTGGCGGTGTACTGGCTGCCGCGGCCGTTGCCTGCACCAGTTCCCCTACCCTCGCCCGCCCCGCCGCCAGCACAGCAGCCGCCTGCGTCGCGGCGCCTGGCTGCACCTCTCGTGGCCACGTCCAGCACCGCATCGCCGGCTGCGGTGGTGGATCCGCCAGCACCACCGGCCGTACTGGAGCTGCGCGTGCCTGCCTCGCTGACGGGCAGCGGTATCGATGCCGCCTCGCTGGCGCCACGCGTGCTGGGGGATCGGGATGTGCACCTGGCATTCCAGCCCAAGCGCAAGCGCTTCCGTATGAAGGCCGGGATGACCCCGGAGCAGATCGTGCACGGCATCTTCCAGCTGATCGGCGCGTGGCCCCCGGGCTACACGGTGGACCCGTGCCGCCTGACGCGGCAGCAGATCGACTACCTGCGCAACGCCGTGGATGAAATGGATCGCGACCTGCTGCGCGAGTCGCTGATCCGCCACAGCCAGGACTGCTGAGCGGCGTCAGCCGCCCAGGTGGATCCAGGTCGCCTTGAGTTCGGTGTACTTGTCGAAGGCGTGCAGGGATTTGTCGCGGCCGATGCCGGACTGCTTGTAGCCACCGAATGGGGCGGTCATGTCGCCACCATCCCATTGATTGACCCACACACTGCCCGCACGCAGCCCGCGTGCTACCCGATGCGCACGGCCAAGGTCGCGTGTCCACACCCCGGCGGCCAGCCCGTAGATCGAATCATTGGCCATGCGCAGGGCATCGTCTTCATGATCGAAGGTCAGCACCGACAGCACCGGGCCGAAGATCTCCTCGCGGGCGATCGTGTGCTGCGGATCGACCTCGTCGAACACCGTCGGCTCGACATAGCTGCCACCCGGCACCACCTCCAGCCGCTTGCCCCCCAGCAGCAGGCGTGCGCCCTCGGCCTCGCCGCGTGCTACATAATCCAGCACGCGGCCTGCATGCGCCTCATCGACCAGTGCGCCCATCGCGGCATCCGGCTCGAAGGGATGCTGCGGCTGCATATGCCGGCCATGCGCCAGTACGCGGGCCACGAAGGCATCCTTGATCGAGCGCTGGACCAGGAGGCGCGAGCCGGCGGTGCACACCTCGCCCTGGTTGTAGAAGATCGCGGTGGCAGCGGCCTGGGCGGCCTTGTCCAGATCGGGCGCATCAGCGAACACGAGGTTCGGGCTCTTGCCGCCGCACTCCAGCCAGGTGCGCTTGAGATTCGATTTCCCGGCGCATTGCAGCAACCGCCGACCGACGGCGGTGGAGCCGGTGAACGCCAGCGCATCCACGTCCATGTGCAACGCCAACGGTTCGCCCGTCCGCTCACCATGGCCGGGAAGCACATTGAACACGCCATCAGGCACCCCCGCCTCGGCCACCAGCGCGGCCAGGCGGATCGCGCTCAGCGGCGAGCGCTCGGAGGGCTTGAGCACCACGGAATTGCCCGCCGCCAAGGCTGGCGCGATCTTCCACGTTGCCATCAGTAGCGGGAAGTTCCACGGCACGATCACCGCCACCACGCCCACCGGCTCACGGGTGATCAGGCCCAGCGTATCCAGCGCGGTCGGGGCAACCTCGCCGTACACCTTGTCCACCGCCTCGGCGGTCCAGCGCAGGCAGCGCACGACACCGGCCAGATCGCCCTCGCGTGCGTCGCGGACCGGCTTGCCCATGTCCAGGGTTTCCAGCAGCGCGAGCGCATCGGCGTGTTGTTCCACCAGGTCGGCCAGCCGCAGCAGCACCTGCTTGCGATGAGAGGGCGCCGCCCGCGACCAGTCGCCCGCATCGAAACTGCGCCGCGCCGCTGCGACCGCCCGATCGACGTCCGTCGTGTCGGCGTCGGCCACCTGCACCAGCACGCGGCCATCGATCGGGCTGACGCAGTCATAGCGCGCGCCACTGGCGGCGTCCACGTAGCGCCCATCGATGAAGGCCTGGCCCTGGAAGGTCAGTGCATCGGCCTGGCGTTGCCAGTCGTCGCGGGTGCGTGCGGTGGTCATCGGCGTCGTCCTAATCCACTCAGTCGGGTAAGGCGGTTATACCCGTCGCCATCACGGGATGACGTGAGGCGAGTGCGATAAAGTCGTGACCATCGCGCCCTTGCGGAGTGCCGCATGCCTCGTCCCGATTCGTCGTTGTCGACCCTGGCCAGCCAGGCACCCGCAGACCTGGATGCCTACTGGATGCCATTCACCGCCAACCGCCAGTTCAAGGCGGCCCCGCGCCTGCTGGTGCGTGCGCAGGGCATGTATTACCACGACATCGACGACCGTCCGATCCTGGATGGCGCGGCCGGCCTGTGGTGCTGCAACGCAGGGCATGCGCGGCCGAGGATCGTGCAGGCGATCCAGCAGCAGGCGGCCACGCTGGATTTCGCGCCACCGTTCCAGATGGCCTCCCCCTTGCCCTTCGTGCTGGCCCAGCGGTTGGCCGCGCTGGCACCGGGCCGCTTGAACCATGTGTTCTTCACCAACTCCGGCTCCGAGGCGGTCGACACCGCGATGAAGATCGCGCTGGCCTACCATCGCCTGCGCGGCGAGGGTCACCGCACCCGCTTCATCGGCCGGGAGAAGGCCTATCACGGCGTCGGCTTCGGCGGCCTGTCGATCGGCGGCCTGCCCAACAACCGCAAGACGTTCGGGCCGTTGTTGCCCGGCAGCGATTTCCTGCGCCACACGCTCGATCTGGAGCGCAATGCCTTCAGCCCCGGCTTGCCGCGCCACGGCGCCGAACTCGCAGAAGACCTGGAACGCCTGATCGCGCTGCACGATGCATCCACGATCGCGGCGGTGTTCGTCGAGCCGATCGCTGGCTCGGCGGGGGTGATCCTGCCCGCACCGGGGTACCTGCAGCGCCTGCGCGAGATCTGCGACCAGCACGGCATCCTGCTGGTGTTCGATGAGGTGATCACCGGTTTCGGCCGGGTCGGCAACGCCTTCGCCGCGCATCGCTTCGGGGTCACCCCGGACCTGATGACCTTGGCCAAGGGGCTGACCAACGGCGCGGTGCCGATGGGCGCGGTGCTGGCCAGCGAAGTGATCCACGACGCCTTCATGCAGGGCCCACCGGCCGCCATCGAGTTCTTCCACGGCTACACCTATTCCGGCCACCCGCTGGCCTGCGCAGCGGCCCTGGCGGCGCTGGATACCTACGCCGAAGAGCATCTGTTCGAGCGCGCCATCGCGCTGGGCGACTACTGGCAGGAGCGACTGCACAGCCTGCGCGGGCTGCCGCATGTGGTGGACATCCGTAATTTCGGGCTCATCGGTGCTGTCGAGCTGATGCCGCGCAAGGACGCCCCCGGCGCGCGTGGCTACGAGGTGTTCGAGCGCTGCTTCCGCGATGGCCAGTTGCTGGTGCGCTGCACTGGCGATGTGATCGCCCTGTCGCCCCCGCTGATCCTGGAGCGCAGCCATATCGACCGGATCGTTGACGTACTGGGCGAGATGATCCGCGCCACCGGCTGAGGCTGAATCCACCGGCGACGACGGCGACCGCCGCGATCCTTACAATGGTCGGTCACGTTTCGCTCGCGTACCGGATTGCATGGACATTGTCGTCAAAGAAGAACTCAAGGCCTACATCGACCCGCTGACCCCGGACGAGCACGACGCCCTGGAGCGCAGCATCCTCGCCGAAGGCTGCCGCGACGCGCTGGTGCTGTGGGGCGAGGTACTGGTCGATGGCCACAACCGCTACGGCATCTGCCAGAAGCACGGCCTGCCGTTCCAGACGATCCAGAACACCCGCTTCCAGTCGATGGATGACGTCCACCTGTGGATGATCGAACAGCACCTGGGGCGCCGCAGCGTCTCCGATTTCCAGCGTGGCGTGCTGGCGCTGCGCAAGCGCGACATCCTGGCCGAGCGCCACCGCGCCGATCAGGCCCAGCTGCAGAAGGAAAGCGATGGCGAGATCAGCGGCCCGGCCGATGCTGGTGACGAGGACAGCCCGCCGTGGGCGGCCGCGCCGAAGGTCAGCCGCGCCGACATGGCCCGCGAAGCGCGCCTGAGCAGCAGCCAGGTGACGATGATCGAGCGCATCCACAAGCAGGCCGCACCGGAGCTGGTGGAAGCGGTCAAGACCGGGGTGATCTCGATCAGCGCCGCGGCCGCCGTGGCCGACCTGCCCGAAGACGAACAACGCGCCGCGGCCGCCGCCGGCAAGGACGAGCTCAAGCAGGCCGCCAAGCGCGTGCGCGAGTCCAAGCGCAAGCCGCGCAAGCCGGTCCAGGAGGTGCTGCACAGTGCCGACGGCGACGCCGAGGTCGACCCCAGCCGCGCCGCCGAGATCGCCGATGCGCTCAACGCACTGGGCGAAGGCCCTGCCGAGCTGCGCCAGCGCATCATCGCGCTGACCCTGGAAAACGACACCCTGCGCCAACAGCTGGCCGCGCTGCGCAAGCAGGTGGCGGACATCTGAGGTAGTGCCGGCCCCGGGGCCGCCACCCCCACCGCGTCCCGCTGGGGGCCAGGGTGCCCGCCCCCCGCCCGCCCGACC
>NZ_JBDJOA010000008.1:0-153679 GCF_039674765.1 Stenotrophomonas sp. TWI273 | reverse complement strand
GGCCGGCTCCGCAGCACCGTTGGTCCATGAGGAGCCGGCCAGCGGCCGGCACTACCGATACCATCGCGCGCGATTACGCCGGCGCACCGGGCAACGGCACCACCGCTCGCTTCGCGGTCAACGTACTGCCCACCGAGGCCACCACCGTGCAGCCGATCGCTGCCCACTGCAGCGTGGTCAGGTGCTCGGCGAGCAACCCCATCGCCAGCAGCGCGGCGACCGCCGGCTCCATGCTGATCAGGATGCCGAAGGTCTCCTTCGGCAATCGCTTGAGCGCCATCATCTCCAGCGACATCGGGATCGCGCTGGAGACGATCGCCACGCCCAGCCCGAACAGCAGGATCTTCGGATCCAGCAGCGCCATGCCCGCGTGCGCCACGCCGACCGGCACCACCACCAGCGCCGCCGCGCACAGCCCCAGCGAGACGGTGTGCCCGGCCGGCAGATGGCCGGCACGCTTGCCGAAGATGATGTACATCGCCCAGCACACCGCCGCGCCCAGGGCGAACATCACCCCGGCCGGATCCAGTGGCTCGCCATGGCCCAGCGGCAGCAGCAGCAACAGCCCGACCAGCGCGCAGCCGACCCAGACGAAATCGACCGGCCGCCGCGAGGACCACATCGCCACCGCCAGCGGCCCGCAGAATTCGATCGCCACGGCGATACCGAACGGGATCGTGCGCAGCGCCATGTAGAACAGCAGGTTCATCACCCCCAACGTGATGCCATAGCGGAAGATCGCCCCCGCATCCGCGCGCGAGGTGGTCCAGCGCCACGGCCGGAACACCATCAGCAGCACCAGCGCCGAGAAACCCACGCGCAGTGCGCTGGTGCCCTGCGCACCGATCAGCGGGAACAGCTGTTTGGCATACGAGGTGCCGACGGCCAGCGAGGTGACCGAGCCCAGCACGGCCAGGGCGGGAAAGAACGTAGAGAGGCGGGAGGTCGACATGCGCACAGGATATTGCGGATCGCCTGCCGACGCCGCCTTGCTGCTGGCCCTGACGGCGGCCTCGATGTGCCGCGCTCGGAAGGCGTGAACGTTGCCCGGGCGGAGCTACCTGCGTCAGCGCGTGGCCGACAGCGCAGCATCGAACAATGCCGTCGCTTCCGTGATCGCGGCCCCGTGTGTGGCCTGCTTGTCGGCCGCCACCTGGCAGAGTGCGCCGACGCGCGTCTGGCCCAAAGCGGTGCAGCTGGACAGGAAGTCGTAGTGTCCCACCGCCGGCAAGGTGGTCAGCGTCGCCTTCGGAAGTGCCGAGGCAGCCACGTCGCTGTTGGTGGCCGGCGAGGCCACGGTGTCGGCTGCACCGACGATGATCGAGACCGGCGGCCTGACCTTCTCCAGTTCCTCCGGGGCGAAGGCCTGCACCATGGCCGGCGCAATCAGGAACACGGCGTCCACGCCTGGGATGGCGCGATCCTCACCGGCCTTGGCCACCCATGGGGCCAGTTCCGGTGTGTCTGCAGCCGCCATCCGGCGGGCAAGCGTCAGCGCCGGGTTCTCCGCCTGCGGGGCGCATACCCCATCGGCGGGATATGCGCGGCAGAATGCCAGCAGCCGCTTCACGTCCGGGCGTGCGCCCGCGGCGACCAGGGCAGTGAACCCGCCGGCCGAATAGCCCGCGATGCCCAACCGGGTGGCATCGATCTCCGCGGCCAGCGCCGGGTCGGCCTGCACCGCGGCCAGCGCGGCAGCCAGGTCATCCACGCGGTTCCACATCAGGATGCTGCCGGCCTCGGTCATCGGGTCCACCCCGTTGTTGCCGGGATGATCCACGGCGATCACCACGTATCCGGCCCGCGCCATCGCGGTGCCGAACCAGCCCATCATCCGGGCACTGCCACCGTTGCCGTGCGAGAGCAGCAGGACCGGCCAGCGTCCTTTGGCGATGGCGGCATCGGCGGCCGCCGTACCGACCTCGAACAAGGGCGCCCCCGGCGGGCCGATCGTCAGCGCGGTTTCCTGCGCATCGGGCTGGGCCGGATACCACACGGTGTAGCGCACGTTGTCGCGGTGGTCGGCATCGCGCACGGCCGCACTGGGCGTATGTGCAACGCCGTGCCGCTCGCCAACGGGCGGCACGGCCCCAGCGGCAAACAGGGGCAGGCACAGCGCCAGCAGCGCGGCACAACAACGGGCGGTCATTCGCATGGGTCAATCTCCTTGAGGTGCAACGTGTCGGCCAGCGGCAGCCAGATCTCCACCCCGCCGTGGCCGCTGCGGTCATCGAAGCGCGCGTCGTAGCGCTCCAGGTCCGGTGCGTCGGCCAGGGTCAGGCCGGACGCCGGCAGATAGTCATTCAACAGCCAGAACCAGGTGGAGCGGATCGCGGAAATGTGCCCGGCATGCCAGGCCACCAGATACTCGCGAGGCGCAATCGAGATCGCCTGCCAGCCAGCGGGCACGGGCGCAGAGGCAGGGATCTCCACGCCGGCGATGTAGTCAAAGCCGCCGTCAGCGTCATTGTTGCCGCACACGCCGTAGGCGATCTGCGCGCCCAACCCATGCGCCTCGTCCAGGCGCTGCCATTGCGAAGGAATCGATGCGACGGTCGCGGCGGTATGGCGTGCACCGATGCCGGCCACGCGCAGGGCACCGCGGTGCGCGCGATGGGGTTCGATCGTGCAGGGTGTCGAGGGATCGATCAGCTTCAATGCCTCGACCAACACCATGCCGGCCAGCCCCTGCTCGCGCACCTGCTCGGGCGAACGTCCGAACTGCTCGGAAAATGCGCGGGTAAAGGCCGCGTGTGAGGCGTAGCCGGCAGCAATGGCCACCTCGAGAATGCCATCGGCCCCGGCCGCCAGCTGGTGCGCGGCGTGGGTCAGCCGGCGGCCTCGCAGATAGCGCACCACCGAGGTCCCGGTGCTGAGCTGGAACAGCCGCGAGAGATGGAACGGCGACAGCCCCACCACGCCGGCGATATCGGCCAGCGACGGGTTTTCAGCGAAGTGGCTTTCGATGTACCACAGGGCCCTGCGTGCCGCACCCATACCGCCAGATCCATGCCGATGAACGGGACCGCAGCGTAACCCAGCGCGCGCCGCGCCATTTGATCGTTCTTGCTGTCCGCTGCAACGCGCCGCGCCTGTTGTCTCAGCCCCTCACCGCCGCTTCGATGGCCGCCACGTCGATCCTGCGCATGGTCATCATCGCCTCGAACGCGCGCCGGGCCACGGCGGGGTCCTTGCTGGTCACCGCGTCGGTCAATACCCGCGGGGTGATCTGCCAGGACAGGCCCCACTTGTCGCGGCACCAGCCGCAGGCGCTTTCCTCGCCGCCGTTGCCGACGATCGCGTTCCAGAGCCGGTCGGTCTCGGCCTGGTCATCGGTCGCGATCTGGAAGGAGAAGGCTTCGCTGTGCTTGAACGCCGGTCCGCCGTTGAGCCCGAGGCAGGGAATGCCGGCGACGGTGAAATCGACGGTGAGTACGTCCCCCTGCTTGCCGGAGGGGAAGTCGCCCGGTGCGTGATGCACCGCGTGCACCGCGCTGTCCGGGAAGGTGGCGGCGTAGAAGGTGGCGGCGTCCAGCGCGGTACCGTCGAACCAGAGGCAGATCGTATTCTTGCTGACCATGGGCATCTCCTGCAGCGGAGGAAGGCGGCCTGGCCTGCGCGGGGCCGCCGAATCGCGCGGAGGCTCAGGCTGTCCACCCAGCGCAGGCTCAGGGTAGCGACGGGGCTGTTAACCCAGCGCGCGGGTAGCTGCGGCGACGCACGAGGCGCGCCTGCGCCCGCGGGGACTCGGCAGCGGGAAGTATGAATACGAGAGCGCCTGGAGTCGCCGGCCTTGCGCATCGGTGCCGATGTCCGATGCGGTTGATGATGCGAATCATTGCTATTACCATAGTGTGATCCGGGTCGCGCAAGGGATGCGTACCCGTGAACAGTTATCGAGCCCGCGCCGGGTCACCGCCCCCGCCAGCCGCTTCCTGCCCCCACCCGCTCCGCCGCAGGCCACCCAGGACGCCGGCCTTGCCCGTTGCCGCCTTTCTGGAAACGCCGATGACCCGCTCCGCCCACGTGCTGTCCCGCCCGTCGATGCACCGTCGCCCGCTGCCGCAGGCCTTGATGGTGGCGCTGTGCGCCCTCGCCGTTGCGCCTGCGTTCGCGCAGGATGCGACTCCTGACGCCACCACCCTGGACAAGATCGTGGTCAAGGGCGAGCGCGCCGAAGGCTATTCGGTCCGCCGGACCTCGGCCGGCACCCGCTTCGATCTGGCCCCGCGCGAGATCCCGCAGTCGGTCAGCATCATCAGCCACCAGCGCATCGAAGATCAGAACCTTGATGACATCATCGACGTGCTGGCCAACACCACCGGTGTGAGCAGCACCCAGTCCGATACCGAGCGCACCGAGTTCTATGCGCGCGGTTTCTACATCGACAGCTACCAGTTCGACGGCCTGCCGACCCAGATGGTGCAGAACTGGAGCTACGGCGATTCCGGCCTGGACCTGGCCCTGTATGACCGCGTGGAAGTGGTCCGTGGCGCCACCGGCCTGCTGAGCGGCGCCGGCAACCCGTCTGCCTCGGTGAACCTGATCCGCAAGCACGCCGACAGCGCCGAACTGACCGGCAACGTGTCGGTCAATGTCGGCAGCTGGGGCCGCACCCGCAGCACGGTGGATGTAACCACCCCGCTGAACGCCAGCGGCTCGGTGCGCGCGCGCGTGATCGGCAGCTACCTGGATACCGAATCGCAGATGGACCGCTACGACCAGCACAAGACGCTGGGCTATGCGGTGATCGATGCCGACCTGACCCCGGACACCCAGCTGAGCGTGGGCTACGACTACCAGCAGAAGCGCGCGAACGGCGCGACCTGGGGTGGCTTCCCGATGCTGTTCTCCGATGGCAGCCCGACCCCGTTCGATGCGTCCTTCAGCGCCAACCCGCGCTGGACCTACTGGGATACCACCAGCAAGCGCCTGTTCGCCACGCTGGAGCATGCGTTCGCGAACGACTGGAAGGTCAAGCTCGGCGCAACGCACGACACGACCAAGGCCGATGACAAGTTGTTCTACCCGGCCTACAACGACTGGACCAGCGGTGCATCGCTGCTGGACAAGACCACCGGTGCCGGCGTTACGCCCTCGGCAGGGTTCTACAACACCGAGCGCAAGGTCAATGCGGTGGACGGCTTCGTGGAAGGTCCGTTCCAGCTGTTCGGTCGCGAGCACCAGTTCATGGCCGGCCTGAGCTACAACAAGCGCGAGTTCGCCAACTACGGCGACTACCAGATGGGCTGGGCGCCGCTGGACAACTATCTGTCCGGTGTGGCGGATTTCCCCGAACCGAACTGGGTCGGCACCCTGCCGCTGCAGAGCGAAGGCACCATCACCCAGAAAGCCGGCTACGTCGCCACCCGCCTGTCGCTGGCCGATGCGCTCAAGCTCATCCTGGGCGCGCGCTACACCGACTGGAAGAGCGAAGGTGAAGGCGATGACCGTTCGCACAAGGTCACCACTCCGTACGCCGGCCTGGTGTTCGACATCAACGACACCTACTCCACCTACGCCAGCTATACCGAGATCTTCCAGCCGCAGACGGCGCGCGACCGCAGCGGCAGCTACCTCGATCCGGTGGACGGCAAGAGCTACGAAATCGGCGTCAAGGGGGCCTGGTTCGACAATCGCCTGAACGCCTCCGTCGCTGCGTTCCGCATCGAGCAGGACAACGTCGCACAGGTCACCAGCGAGCTGATCCCCAGCCGCCCGGGTGAGTTCGCCTACATCGCCGCACGCGGCACGGTGAGCCGTGGGTTCGAGTTCGAGCTCAACGGCGAACTCGCGCCGGGCTGGAACGCGACCCTCGGTGCCTCGCGCTACGTGGCCAAGGACATCAACGATGCGGACATCAACACCAACCTGCCGCAGACCACCATCAAGCTGTTCACCAGCTACACCCCGCAGTCGCTGAGCGCGCTGACGGTCGGTGGCGGGGCCAACTGGCAGAACGGCATCTACTATCCGGTGCCGGCCTATGGCCGTATCGAGCAGGGTGGCTATGCGCTGGTCAGCGCGTTCGTGCGCTACCGCATCTCGCCGGCGTTCAGCGTGCAGGCCAACCTCAACAACCTGCTGGACAAGACGTACTTCTCGCAGATCAACGGGTACGGCGCGTACGGTGATGGCCGCAATGGTGGCCTGACGTTCACCTGGTCGTTCTGATCGGTCATTGATCGCAGCGCGTCACCAAGGAGAGCCGGGCATTGCCCGGCTCTCTGCGTTTTGCACGATGCGCAACGGCCGCGCGGCGCCGCACGGCCAGACCTCGGTAGTGCCGGCCAGCGGCCGGCACTACCTCAACGCCGCGCGCGCTGCGCCAGATCATCACGGCCTGGCACGCAGCAGCGCCAGTCCAAACCCGATGAAGATCGTGCCGACCACACGGTCGAACACCTTGCGCAGCCCCGGCTTGGCCAGATGACCGGCCAGCCCGCGGCCACCGGCGGCATACACCGTGTACCAGAACATCTCCATCACCGCGAAGGTGCCCACCAGGATCACGAACTGCGGCAGCTGCGGCTGGGTGAGATCAACGAACTGCGGCAGGAACGCCGAGGCGAAGAGCAGCAACTTGGGGTTGCTGATGCCGATGATGAATCCATCGCGGAACAGCACGGTGCGTGAACTGGGCACCAGCGCCGTGGTGCTGCCGACGTCGATCGGCGCATCACCGCCGCGCCAGGCCTTGATCCCCAGGTACACCAGGTACGCCACGCCCGCGTAGCGCAGCACGTCGAACACCACCGGCGAGGCCTTGAGCACCGCGCCCAGCCCGGCGGCGGAGATCGCCAGGGCCAGTACCAGCGCGGTCAGGCAGCCGGCCATGGCGGCGATACTGCGACGGAAACCCACGCGCACGCTGCGGGTCATCACGTGCAGCATGTTCGGGCCGGGCGTGCCGCACAGGACGAACACGGTGACGGCGAAGATCCACCAGGTATGCAGGTTCATGGCAATGCCGTTCAAGAGAGGTAGTGCCGGCCGCTGGCCGGCTCCCCATGATGCCTGACGCAGACAGCACCGGCATGCCAGGCACGCGCGGTGGCCGGTGTGCGCAACGCGTTTGTCCGTCCCTGCACGCAGCGGTGCCTGACCGGTACTGCTGCAAGCCGGCACCGGGGCGCCCTGATGGCGCCCCGGTGCATCACCTGCGCATCAGCCCGCGATCAGAACCGCAGGTCCGCGCGCACGTACCAGTAGCGCCCGCGCGGAATGTCGTAGGTGGACGCGTCATAGCCGTTGAGCGAGCACGACAGGCAGATCGGCGGATCCTTGTCGAACACGTTGTTCAGGCCGGCGCTGAGTTGCAGACCCTTCATCCAGTCGACCTTGTAGCCCACCTGCATGTCGTGGAAGGTGGTGGCCGATAGTTCGTTGGTGCCTTCGGCCTGGTTGCTGCAGATCGGGAAGGCGGCCACATCGCCGCACTCCTCGGTGAGTTTGGAGATGTGGCGCACCGTCCAGGAGGCGTTCCAGTTGGACAGGTTCCAGCTCAACGTGGCATTGCTGGTCCACTCCGGGATCGAGCTGTCGGCCACTTCCACACCCGGCTCCTGCGGCTGCTTCTGGCCGGCTGCCCCCAATGCCTCATAGCGGCCGACGAAGGTGTTCTGCCAACCGAGCTTGAACTGCCCGATCTCCGTCTGCGGCAGGGTCCAGAACAGATCCACGTCCCAGCCATCGGTCTTGATCGAGCCCAGGTTGGTCAGCCGGTTGTTGAAGCTGCTGACCGCACCGGTCGAGGCGCGGGTGATGCCACTGCAGTACAGCGGGTCCAGCGTGTCCACGCACAGGTCGAGCTGGGTCTGCGCGTTGATCGCCTGGATCGCGCCTTCGATGTGGTGGCGGTAGAACGTCACCTCGACATCGAAGCGCTCCGACCACGACGCATTGCTGCCAAACCACGGACTCCACACGAAGCCGGCACTGAAGCTGCGCGAACGCTCCGGATCCAGCTCGGCGTTGCCGCCGGTGGTGACCGATATCTGCGAGTTGGCCTGCTGGAAGCCGCCCGGCACGCCAAGCGCCGCACAGTTGGCCGCGCTGCCACGCGGCGGCGTGCCGCCCAGCCCGACCGAGCAGGGATCGAACAGCTGCAGGTCGGCACGCGCGGCCGAGCCGTACAGCTCGCCGATCGACGGCGCGCGGAAGCCTTCGGCATAGCTGGTGCGCAGCACGAAGTCGTTGGTCACCTGCCAGCGCAGGCCGTACTTCGGGGTGAATTCGCCGCCGAAGGTGGAGTAATCCGAGTAGCGCCCCGCCAGGCTCAGGTCGAGCTTTTCGCCGAGCGCGCTCTTGGCGAAGATCGGCACGCTCAACTCCAGGTAGGCCTCGTTGACATCGTAGGAACCGGAGGTCGGCAGTGACGGCACGCCGTTGTAGTGACCGATCACCGTCAGCGGATCCGGATCGTAGCGGCCCTCGTACTTGCGGTACTCATAGCCAGTGGCGAACGAGACCGGGCCGGCCGGCAGGGTGAACAGCTCACTGCTCAGGTTGGCGGTGAACAGGCTCAGCTCGTTCTGGCTGCGGTCACGGACCACCGGCTGGATCCAGCGCAGCATCTCCGGGGTGATCGAGCCGACCCCACCGAAGATGTTCAGCGGTACGCAGCCCGGCGTGGCCGCGCAGATGGCCGGCTCCCCCAGCGCCATGTTGACCTTGTAGATGTCGTAGCTGCCATAGTTGGTCTGCTCGGCCTTGTTCTTGCTGTACATGCCGTTGAGGTCCCAGAACCAGCTGCGATCCGCGGCCTGGAACTGGCCCACCAGCCCGGTGGCGAAGTACTGGGTGTTGACCTCCTGCTCGTATACGCGCGCGCCGCCTTCCACCGGGCGGCGGCCGATCAAGATCATATTGTCCGATGCAACCAGATCGAAGCCGAACGGGTTGTACGGGTTGAGCCCGGAAACCACGATATTGTCCGCCAGCGGATTGCCGGTGGCGCCATCGGGGCCGAAGAACAGCGGCTCGGGTGCGGCCTGGTTGGTGGATTCGCGGCGATTGCCCAGTGCCTTGATGTACCACTGGATGTCATCGGTGAGGTCGAAACGGAACTGCCCGAAGATACCCTTCCGCTCGGACGGAGTGAGCACCATGTTGTAGTCGGCGAAGTTGAAGCGGTCGGCGGAAGTGAAGCAGTGGTAATCATCGCTGCGGGTGCAGCCGGCACTGCCGTCGTAACGTGGGTTGCTCACCCCGGTATTGGGCACGATGTCCTGCAACAATCCGGAAGTGGGGTCGATGATTTTGAACCGCCCCTGCGGAATGCCGCCACTGCCGAAGGCCAGCCCGGTACCCGGAATCGGGAAGCGCGACTGTTCGCGGTCCCGTGCATACACCGGGTCCTGCTTGGTCCAGCTCGCGCCCAGGAACAGGCTGTAGCGGTCACCGCTGGTGCCCCAGGCCAGGTCCACGCCCTTCTGGGTGCCATCGCCCTTGGTGTATTCGCCGTAGTTCATCGTCACCTGCGCGCCGTCGAATTCGCGGCGGGTGATGATGTTGACCACACCGGCGATGGCGTCGGAGCCGTACAGCGACGACGCGCCGTCTTCGAGTACTTCGATGCGCTCGACGATGGCCAGCGGGATGGTGTTCAAGTCTGTCGCCGCGCCCACGCCGGAGGCGGAGGATTCGTTGACCCAGCGGATGCCGTCGACCAGCACCAGCACCCGCTTGGCACCCAGGTGACGCAGATCGACCTGGGCCGAGCCCGCACCCACACCGCTGCCATCTGGCGGGAAGCCGAAGTTGCCCGAGGAATTGAACTTCGCATTGAGCGCCGAACCGGAGCCGGTCAGCTGCTGCAGCACATCGCCGATCGAGGTCAGGCCGGTACGTTCGATCTCGGTGCGGGTGAGGGTCTGGATCGGCACCTGCCCTTCCACCTCGGCCCGCTTGATGCGGCTGCCGGTCACTTCCACCCGGTCCAGATCGGTCGTGCTGCGGGGCGCGTCCTGCGCGCTGGCCAAGGCCGGCGCAGCCAGCAACAGGCACACGGATACGGCAACCGCCAGCGGGCGGTGATGCAGGTTGTTCATTCGCTCTCTCTCCAAAGGAATGTCGGGCTGGGCTGCCGCGCCCCCTGCATGGCGGCAGCGTCTCCTTTGTAAACAACCTGTAAATGTGAAGGAGTGACGTGCGCCTCGCTTTCACGGGAATTCGACAAAACCGACTGCGCAGGGTCCAGCTATGGAGGCAGCTCCCGTGCGACGCGTAGGAACGCAAATGTCGCTGTTTTCAAGGGTCGTTGAAGGCATCCAAGGCGGGCGTCGTGCCGCTGCTGCGCGAACGCCATCCGCTTGATGCCAGGATTCGGGTGGCGACCGGAACCTTGGCATTTGCGCCATCCAGCGCGTCGGAATCGGCTTCAGTGCGCAGCCGTTGAACGTCGCCCGCACGGGCATCCACGTGCTACACCGCCCATGATGCGGTGGGATCGCGATCGGCACGTGCTTCCCACGTCCGTGGTCACCCGTGGAGCGATGGAACGGTGATGCGAATGGCGCGCCTAAGCGGCAGCTGTTCATCCTCGAGTCGGCTTGCCCTCACTCCCTTTCACCCCGCGCCGTTATGCTTTCCGGCATGACTCGACTTCCCCTGTATTTCTTCAGCGCGACCTTCCTGCTGGCCTGCACCGGGGTCAGCCCGGTGGCCGATGCCCAGAACCTGGATGCCCAGCGCGCGCAGCTCAAGGCCGTGATCGACAATGCCGAGCGCGGCCAGTTCGATCCTGCCCAGGCGGCGGCACTGAGCAGGCACCCGCTGTATGGCTGGGTCGAATTCGCCAACCTGCGGCGCAACATCGATACCGTCAGCAACGTGCAGGCGCAGGATTTCCTGAAGCGCTACAACGGCCAGGCGGTGGCCACCAGCTTCCGCAACGTATGGCTGCCCGCGGTGGCGCGGCGCCAGGATTGGCCGACGCTGCTCGCCAACTGGACCGACACGACCAACGTCGGCCTGCGCTGCGCCCAGCTCAACGCACGCCAGGCTACCGGCAAGGCCGATGCGCAGTGGGTCAGCGAGGCGCAGGCGATCTGGCGCAGTACCGGCAAATCGCTGCCCGATGCCTGCGATCCGGTGTTCGCGGTGCTGGACGCCAAGGGCGGCATGAACGCCGAACTGCGCTGGGCGCGCATCGATGCCGCTGCCGATGAGCAGCAGCCGGCGGTGATGCGCAGCGCCGCGCGCGGCCTGCCCGCTGCCGACCTGGCATTGGCCAACACCTATGCCGCCTTCGTCGACAAGCCCAACGCCAGCGCGTTGAACTGGCCACGCAATGAGCGCAGCCGGCGCATCGCCACCGATGGCCTGGCCAAGCTGGCCAAGGCCGATCCCGGAGCCACCGAACAGCAGTTGCCGCAGTACGCCGACGCCCTGCAGCTGAGCGCCGCGCAGCGCGCGCAGGTGCTGTACCAGATCGCGTTGTGGACGGTCGCCTCGTACGGTCCCGACTCCGCCCGTCGCCTCAATGCGGTGCCCGAATCGGCGTACGACGAGCGCCTGCACGAATGGCGCACGCGCGAAGCGCTGTCGCGCGGCGACTGGCCAGCCGCACTGACCGCCATCCGCAAGATGGGCCCCACCCAGCGGGCCGACTCGCGCTGGCGTTATTTCGAAGCGCGCATGCTGGACAAGACCGGCAAACGCAGCGAAGCGCAGGCGGCCTTCCGTGAGGCGGCCCGTGCGGCCACCTTCCATGGCTTCCTGGCCGCCGACCAGCTCGGCCAGAACTACACGCTGTGCCCGTGGGAACCCAACGACAGCGCCCAGGCGCAGGCGGCGGTCGCGCGGGACCCGGCGATCGTGCGGGCGATGGAACTGTTCAAGATCGAACGTGCCGGCTGGGCCGTGGCCGAGTGGAACGATGCGCTGAGCCGCTATGACAACACGCAGCGTCGTCTCGCCGTGGAAGTGGCCCGCGACAACGGCTGGTTCGACCGTGCGGTGTTCTCGCTCGGCAAGACCCCGGACGAGCAGCGCCTGTACTCGCTGCGCTTCCCCCTGCACCACGACGACAGCATCCGCCGCGAGTCCGCACGCAATGCCATCGACCCGGCCTGGGTCGCCGCGGAGATCCGTGCCGAGAGCATCTTCAACCCGAAGGCCCGCTCGCCGGCCAACGCCATGGGCCTGATGCAGGTCCTGCCCACCACCGGCGCGGCCGTGGCCAAATCGATCGGCCTGACCAACTACGGCGGCGCCGCCAGCCTCTACGACCCCGACACCAACATTGCCATCGGCACGGCCTACCTGCGCCAGCTGATGAACAAGTACGAGGGCCTGCCCTACGTCACGATTGCCGCCTACAACGCCGGCCCGACCCCGACCGCCCGCTGGCAGTCGCAGCGCCCAGGGTTCGATCCGGACATCTGGATCGAGACGATCAGCTACAAGGAAACCCGTGAGTACGTCGCGCGCATCCTGGCCTTCAGCGTGATCTACGACTGGCGCTTGAACGGCGACGCGCTGCCGGTGACCGATCGCATGAACGGCCGCCTGCAGGTCAAGCGCAAGACCTTCGCCTGCGCGGCCAACGCAGACAAGGGCGGCGACTGACCGGCCCCGGTATGCCGGTTGGCGTCGCCTTGGCCCACTGCGGCATCATGGGCGCATGAAGATCTATCTTGTTGGCGGCGCCGTACGCGACCGCCTGTTGCAGCAGCCCCCCGGTGACCGCGATTGGGTAGTGGTGGGCGCCACCCAGACGGAGATGGAAGCGCAGGGCTACAAGGCCGTGGGCCGTGATTTCCCGGTGTTCCTGCATCCGGACACCGGCGAGGAATACGCACTGGCCCGCACCGAGCGCAAATCCGGGCGCGGCTACCGCGGTTTCGTGGTCGATGCCGACCCGTCGGTGACGCTGGAAGAAGACCTGCAGCGCCGCGACTTCACCATCAACGCGATCGCCTGCGATGAGGCCACCGGCACGTTGGTGGATCCGTATGGCGGCGTGCGGGATATCGAGCAACGCGTGCTGCGCCACGTCGGTCCGGCCTTCATCGAAGATCCGCTGCGCGTGCTGCGTGCGGCCCGCTTCATGGCGCGCTTTGCCCCAGCCGGCTTCACCGTGGCCGAGGAGACGATGGCCCTGATGCAGCAGATCGCCGCCAGCGGTGAGCTTGAGGCACTGGTGCCCGAGCGTGTCTGGCAGGAGCTGCGACGCGCCCTCGCCTCCGCGCGGCCATCCGCCTTCCTGCGCACGCTGCATGATGCCCATGCACTGGGCCCGATCCTGCCGGAGCTGGAAGCACTGTATGGCGTGCCGCAGCGCGCGGAGTTCCACCCCGAAGTGGATACCGGCGTGCACCAGGAAATGGTCAGCGACATGGCCGCGCAGCTGGCCCCGGGCGATGACCTGATCGGCTTCGCCGCGCTGACCCACGACCTCGGCAAGGGCCTGACCCCGCCAGAGGAATGGCCGCGCCACATCATGCATGAGCAGCGCGGGGTGGCCCCGCTGCGTGCCCTGGCCGAGCGCCTGAAAGTGCCGGTCGATCACCGCCAGTTGGCCGAAGCGGTCTGCCGCGATCATCTCAACGTGCACCGCATCGACGAATTGCGCGATGCCACCGTGCTGGAGCTGCTGGCCCGGTGCGACGGCTTCCGTCGCCCGGAGCGGATCGCGCAGATCGCGCTGTGCTGCGAGGCCGACAAGCGCGGCCGACTGGGCTTCGAGGACAGCGACTACCCGCAGGGCACCACGCTCACCCGCCTGCACCAGGCGGCGCTGGCGGTCCAGGCGCGCGACCTGGACCTCACCCACCTGAAGGGACCGGCGGTGGGTGAAGCGCTGGCCAAAGCGCGTACGCGGGCGATTGCGGCGGTGCGTTGACCTACGGGATCAGCCGGCTGCGGCGACACGCCACGGCGGTTGCAGAAACCGTTCGAGCACATCAAAGAGGGTTATCTTCTCAAGGCCATATGCAACGCGGGCGCTACCGGATGGGCACCTCGAACGGCCCGGCGGGCAAGCCGTTGCGGTCGTAGAGCGTAATGACCGGGCTGCCCGCCCATCCATACCGGACCCGGGTAGCCTGCCCTGCGCCGTCGGCCTCAAGCACCACGTCGTTGCCGTCTATATGCGCCTGCGCGTAGCGGCAGCTGGCCTGGGTATCCCCGCAGAGTTCAAAACCGACCGGCGACAGTCCTCCGTGAGCGACCAGTCCGCTCTCGATGTCGGCAAAGGCAACACGCACGCCGTTGCCATCGCGGCGTGCCTGCACCGGCACCGGCCCGGACGCTGGCGCAGGATCGGCGTAGGCCAGATGAAGCGCGGCACGCGCCAGGCGTTGCCCCACTGCCTGCTTGTTGGCCGGGTGCAGGTCGTCGTGCTCGCCGATATCCAGCGCCACCACCAGCGCCGCGTGCGGATCGGTCGCCACGACCCTGCGCTGCGCCTCCCGCAGTTGCGCCCAGTCGCTGGCCTCTGGTTGCAGCGGCGCCGGGCCGAAGCCGGACAGCTGCACTACCAGCAGCGGCAGCGCGCTGCCGAAGCTGGCGCGCAGGCTGGCACGATAGGCGGCCAATTTCGCGGCATAGGCCCCAGCCTCGAACGTATTGGATTCCCCCTGGTACCACAGCGCGCCCCGCAGGCCATACCCGGCCAGCGGCGACACCATGCCGTTGTGGAGGGTGCCCATGCCCCACGACGACAGCCACGGCGCGGTCGGTGGCATGCGCTGGGCTGCCGGTACTGTCTGGTAGTCCCACGGGCCGGCAAGCGGCAGGCGTGACCTGTCAGCCAACCGCAGTGCGCGCGGCTCCGCCGGCAGGCCTCCTTCGCGATACGTGTTGAGCACGTTGACCACCAGCGTGTTCGCACCGGCGTGCAGCGTGCCGGCCGGCAGCACATAGCGTCGCGCCAGCCCGGCACCGAAGCTGCTGCCCACGATGCGACCGTTGATCCAGGTGGTGTCCAGTTCGTCGATCCGCCCCAACTCCAGCACGCTGGGCTGCCCGGCCTGCGCGGCGTCGAGCTGCAGCGTGGTGCGGTACCAGCCCATGCCAAGGTGGTCGGCCAGTGCCGGCGCAACCCACGCCGTCGTGGGGGACGCCCTCTGCCAGGGACCGGTATCGTCAACGCGCCATGGCTGGCGCATATCGGCACTATCGCGCTGCCAGGCCTGTTCCCACTGCGCACCCCAGGCCACCAGTGCCGCCGCCGGGTCCTGCGCGTACTGGTCCAGCACGGCCAGGGCCGGCGCCTGCCCATCGACCCGGCGCAGCGCATCGGCGCGTGTCCAGGCCTCGATGCGCGACCCGTTCCACGACGCATTGACCAGCCCCATCGGCACATCCACGTCGCGTTGAAGCGCGCGCGCAAAGTAGTAACACGTGGCCGAAAACCCCCGCACGGTGTCGGGCGTGGCGGCCTGCCACTGCGGTGCATCGGCGAAGCGCTGCGTCGGCACCGCGCTGTCCTGGGCCGGAATCTGCAGCAGGCGGATGCGATCGTGGGTGGCCGCCGCCAGTTCGGCGCGGGCATCCAGCGTGCGCTCCACCGGCAGGGCCATGTTGGATTGGCCACTGCACAGCCACACGTCACCGATGAGCACGTCATCCACGCGCTGCTGCCGCCCCTGCGAGGCCACGTTCAACACATGCGGGCCGCCGGCCGGCAACGCGGGCAGGGTCGCCTGCCAGCGGCCGCTGCGATCGGCGCGCACGCGTTGCGCATGCCCGGCCAGCTGCAGGTCCACCCGTGCGCCCGGTGCCGCCGCGCCCCATACGGCAATCGGGCGGTCGCGCTGCACCACCATGTGGTCGGTGAACGGCGCGTCCAGCAGGGCTGGCGCTGCGTAGGTCGCCGCCACCGCAAAAAACGCAATCAGCAGCACGCCGACCGGCCCGGCAGGCCGCTGCAGGCTCACGGCTGGACCGCGAACAATCCGCCGGAACCGGGCCACTGCGCCAACGCCTGCTCGCCCAGTCGTGCACGCGCGGTGGTGATGAACAGCCGTCCGTCGGGCGCGAAGCACAGGCTGCCCACGTGCGGCGCCGGTACCGCGAGCGTGCGCAGGACGGCGCCGTTGGCGGCCAACTCCACCACCGAATGGCCGCCCCACATCGCCACCCACAGGTGGCCATCGCGCGCCATCGCCATGCCGTCGGGCTTGCCCGGCACGCCCAGGAAATCGGTGACCACCTTCGGCTCGCCCAACGTGCCTGCCACCACATCGGCCGGGTAGGCGAGCAGGGTGCGGGCCAAGGTGTCGATCACGAACAGGGTGGTTTCGTCAGCCGAGAACGCCATGCCGTTGGCCACGCCCAGGCCGTCGGCCACGCGCCGCGCCGGCGCATCCACGGCCGGCGCATGGAACAGTGCGCCGCGTCCAGTGAGCAGGCCTCGATGCATCGACCCGCCCCACAACCCGCCGCGGCTGTCGGTGACCAGATCATTGAGCCGGCACCCTGCGCCCACGTCCACTTCCGGGCCCGCCTGCAGCGGCCCGTCGGGTGCAAACGCGACAAAGTGCGTCTCGCCGTTGCCCACCAGCGTGCCGTCGGCCATGGCCAGCGACCAGACCGGCTCGGACAGCGGCACCCGTTCGCACTGGGTCCCGTCCCAACGCAATAGGCAGGGCGCAGTCGGATCGACCCATCGCAGGACACCGTCGGCACCGAACACGGGCGATTCGCCCACGGTGGTGCGCGCGTCGCACACCAGGGTAGCGCGCGCCGGTGCCGCCGCCTGCACGGCGTGCATCCAGCGGGAGGCACGCTCCCCCACCGCCTCGGCACTGCGGCCGGGCCGGTACAGGTCGGTGCCCACGCCGAAGGCGCTTACCCCGGCCTCGCGGAACTCAGCAACCTGCGCGGGAGCGACGCCGCCGACGGCGATCAAGGTAACCCCGCCCGGCAACACCGCCGACAACGCCTGCAGGCGCGGCTGCGCACCGTTGGCCGGGAACGCCTTCAGATGGCGCGCACCGGCGGCGATTGCGGCGAAGGCTTCGGAGGCCGTGGCAAACCCCGGCACCGGTACCATGCCGTGCGCGATCGACGCGGCGATCACCGCTGCATCGGTGTTGGGGGCCACGCAGAAGGCGCAGCCGGTGGCGGCCAACTGCTCGACCGCTGCGGTGCTGACCACCGTGCCCGCACCGATCAGCATGCGCCCCTGGAAATGTACCACCAGGGTGCGGATGGTGCGCAGCGGGTCCGGTGAGTTCAACGGCACTTCGGCCAGCCGCACGCCGGCGGCGTACAGCGCCTCGACCACCGCGATCGCCTCGTCACCGGGCAGGCCGCGCAGGATCGCGATGATGCCGGTACGCGCCAGCGCGGCGTCGAATGTTTCTGCGTGTTCGTCGTTCATGCCAACGCTCCGGCTGCCTGATGCAATGCAAGGAAGCCGCGGGTGGAGGCGTCCTGCGAGGCAATGGAGCGGCTGCCGCCGCCCAGTTCGACCAATGCGCGTGCATACAACGCGCAAACCGGGGCGGCCCCCACCAGCGGCACGGCGTGCAGGGCCTTTGGCCACTGCCGGCGCACATCGGACAGCTCGGCGCCGATCAGCAGCCCGCGCAGATAGGCCGCGCCATCACGCCGCGGCAGGTCGCCGCGGATCACCTTCGCCCGCGCACCAAACAGCAACGTACCCAAGCCCATGCCGCCGTCGTGCGCGGCATGCAGGCCATCGATGAAGGCCGCCCCGTCGTGCGCCGGCCCATCGACCACCGAGGCAAGCAGGCCGGCGGCGGTGAGGCGATCGAATATTTCACCGGACATCGCGGTCATGAAGGCCACCACCGTGCCGCCCTCCAGCTGCACCCATTTGCTGTGCGTGCCCGGCAGCGCGACCACGCCGGTGTCGGGCACCGCACCGGCGGCGACCAGGCCGAGCAATTCGGTTTCCTCGCCGCGCATGATGTCCGGCGCGCCGTCCGGCCGCCGACAGGCCAGGCCGGGCACGATCGCCACGGCATGCGCCCCTATCTGGACCGGGTGCAGTTGGCCGGCCAACGCGTCCAGCGTGGCCGGACATTCCACATAGCCCGCATCGCTCCAGCCGATGTTGGAGCCCACCATGCCGCTGGCGTAGATGCGCGTGGCCTGCGGCCACTGCGCCACCACATCCTCCAGCAGCGCCTGCATCTGTGCCCGCTCCAGCCCCGCAATGCCGCGCGGCTGTTCGATCGCGCCGGTCACCTGGCCGTCGTGGCCGATGCGGAACGCGCGGAAATTGGTGCTGCCCCAGTTGATGCCGATGATGTACGGCGTGGCTGCCTCACTCATTGCCGGGTCACTCCTGCGCCACCGTCCAGGGGAAACACCGCGCCGGTGATCCAGCTGCTGCGCGGTGACGCAAGGAACAGCGCCAGCTCGGCCGCATCGGCCGGCGTGCCCAGGCGCCCCAGCGGATGTCGCTGCACGTTGGCGTGGCGGGCGCCAGCCGGGTCGGCGGCGCGTGCGAACGAGGCCTGCAACATCGGCGTATCCACCGACGCCGGGGCGATGGTATTGACCCGGATGCCATCGGCCGCAAACTCCAGCGCGGCGGTGCGCGCCAGTTCCTCCAGTGCGGCCTTGGAGGCCGCGTAGGCCGCCAATCCGGGCGTGGCGAAGCGGGCGTTGATCGACGACACCAGCACGATGCTGCCATCGCGACCGCGCATGTCCGGCACCACCTGCCGGATCACCCGCAGCGCGCCCAGCACGTTGACCGAGTACACATCCAGCCACACCGCATCGTCGTGTGCCAGGGTGCCACCGGCCGGGCAGATGCCGGCGCAATGCACCAGGGCATCAAACGGACCCACCGCAGCACGCAGCTGCCCGATCGCGGCGGTGACCGCCTCGGCCGACCGCAGGTCGGCGATCGCGCTGGCCTGCCCGCCGTCGCTGGCCACCTGGTCCAGCGTGGCCACCGTGGCGCCGTCTGCACGCAACCGCGCCACCACCGCCGCGCCGATGCCACTGGCCGCGCCGGTCACCAGCGCCACGCGCCCGTGCATTGCCGTATCGCTCATGCCCTGCCCTTTCCTTCCAGAAGATCCATGCTCAGAACCGGTAGGTCAGGCTGGCCTTGTAGGACCGGCCGAATACCACGTTGGTGCGCAGCCCTTCGGCATAGCCATCGAAGGTGCGCTGCTCGCTGTCCAACAGGTTGTTGCCTTCCACCTTCAGGGACAGGCGGTCGCTGAAATCGTAGCTCATCGATGCCGACAGATCCTTGTAGGTGTCGTTGTAGATGCCGGTGGACGCGGCCGACAGGCCGACCAGGTATTCGTCACGCCAGTTGTAGGCCACGCGGATGCCGAACGGACCGTTCTCGTAGTAGCCGATCAGGTTGGCGTTGTTCTTGGACAGGCCCGGGAAGGTCAACGCGCTGCCGTTGATGTCGGTGATCGGGGTTTCCGAATCGATCCACGTGTAAGTGGCGACCACCCCGAAGCCGTCGAACATGCCGCTGAAGGGCACCTGCGCCAACAGCTCCACGCCCTTTACCTTGGCCTTGTCGCCGTTGATCTTGCGCAGCACCAGGTAGTTGACGTTGTTGTAGGTCTCCGCGCTCTGGCGCTGCACGATGAAGGTGGAGACATCCTTGTAGAACAGGCCGGCCGACAGCAGCCCCTGGCCGCCGTAGTACCACTCCAGCGACAGGTCGTACTGGGTGGCCTTGAACGGATCCAGGTCCGGGGCGCCGCCGCTGCCGGTGCCCGGCGAGGTCTGCACGCCGTTGCTGTCGAACACCGCGTTGTTGTTGAGGGTGACGCCGTTGTTGAGGTCTTCGGTGTTGGGGAAGGCCACCACCTTGGCCGCGCCGCCGCGCAGTATCAGGCTGTCGGTGATCTGCAGCTTGGCCACCGCCGAGGGCAGCACCTCGCGATCGTCGCGCTCGAACCGCGAGGGGCTCAATGCGCCGCTGCCGCTGATCAGGTTGCCGCGCGAGGTCAGGTCGCGGCCGACGAAGCGCACGCCCAGGTTGCCGCCCAGCGGCATGCCGGCCACGTCGGTGTCCCAGTTGAGCTTGGTGTAGGCCTCCAGGAAATCCTCGTCGACGCTGAAGGTGGCCGCGTAGGCCAGCGCGTTGTTGCGCGGGTCCAGGCACTGCGCGTTCTGTGAGATCTGCGGCAGCGTGGTGAAGCTTTCACAGCCCCCGAAGGTGCTGCGGAACGGCCCGAGGTAGGCACGCGGCAAACCACTGAACTCGCCCGGCAGGAAGTCGTTGTTGCTGTACACGCGGATGTACGGCGCCATCTGCGTGACCGGCACCCCGCCAACCGGCCGGATATCGGCGCGGCGCGGATCCTGCAGGCTTTCCAGGCGGCTGAAGCGTGCACCGAAGTCCAGCGAGCGCAACGGGCCATCGCCGAAGGCCAGGCTCCAGTCGGTGCGCAGCGCGCGCGAGTCGGTCTGTGCGCGCCAGTCATTGTCGAACATGATGGTCATGCGCCACTGCGACGGATCGGTCAGGTCGATGCCGCTGACGTTGAAGCTGCCGAAGCTGCCACTGCGCAGGTCGAAGTCGGTGACCGAACTGCGCCCGGCCATCGGCGCCAGGCGCATATAGCGCTGGTTGTAGTTGGCGGTGGAGCGGCCCCAGTCCAGCTCGGCCGAACCATCCAGGCGATCGCCGACCCGGAAGCTGGCGCGCAGCGCGGTGGACAGCGTGTCCGAATCGATATCAGCCGATTCGGCATTGAGCAGCACCGTGCCGGTGGAGCGCCCCGCCAGCAGGATGTCGTGGTCGGAGTAGACCGCGTTGCTCAACCCCGCCGAGGGATTGAAGGCGATCCAGTAGCGGTCACGCTCGGCCTTCTGGCGCGAATAGAACGTATCCCAGGTGAGCTCCACCCCGTCGGTCGGCCGCCATTGCAGCACCGCGCTGACGCCGACCTTGGTGCGGTCATCGTCGATGTTCTGCGCACGCATGTCGGTGCTGCCGAAGCGGGTGCGGGTAGGGTCGGCGGGGTCGGTATAGCGGGCATACCCGGAGAAGGTGTCCAGGCCCTGCTGCACCACGTTGCGGCGACCGTAGGTGGCCGACAGCAGCGCACCGAAGCGACGGTCGTCGCTGCGCCGTGAGATCAGCCCGAATGCGTTGTGCCCCCACGCGTCGGACATTTCATCGTAGGTGCCGGCCAGGCTCACTACGTTCTGGTCGCTGTCGCCGGACAACGGCTGGCGGGTGTGGATGTCCACGATGCCGCCCAGCCCACCGGAGAGCTGGTCGGCGCCAGCCAGCTTGGTCACCTCCAGACGCGAGATCAGCTCGGAAGGCACCAGCGAGAGCAGGCCGTAGGTGGAGGTGGCCAACTGGTCCAGGCCGTTGCCGCCGCGCCCGGTGGCGTCGACGATCTGGCGGCCGTTGTAGAGCAGCACGTTTTCTTTCAGGCCGCGCACCAGGATGTCGCTGCCCTCGCCCATGCCGCGCTCGAGCTGCACGCCGGCCACGCGCCCGAGTGACTCGGCCACGTTGGTGTCGGGCAGTTTGCCGATGTCGTCGGCCACGATCGCGTCGACGATCTGCGCCGAGTCACGTTTGAGATCCCGCGAGGCTTCCAGGCTGCCGCGGATGCCCACGACGCTGACCGCGTCCAGGGTCTGCGCCTGCTGTTCGGCGGTGGGACTGGCCGGGGCGGCGTCCTGCGCCGTTGCCAGCACGGGCGCCAGCAGGCAGGTGCCCAGGGCGATGAACAAGGTGGAACGTCGAAAACGATGCATGGATCGGACCCTCTCCCAAGGTAGGGACCCAGACCGGACTGCCGGCTGGATCCAGCGCTTTTCCGTCGTTGCTGCTGCGCTGCGGCTTGGCAGCGTGTAGCTAATATAGCAATATGTTTTGGCCGCGCACGCTGCAATGCAGCGAAGAATGACGGTTCCTTTGCGGCATGTGCGGGAACCTCCCTTCCATAGTGTTGCTATCCACGGCACACACAGTTCAACAAGGACCCGGCGCAATGGCCGTTCTGCAAGGTGTCTTCCCCATCCTCCCCACGATCTTCGACGCGCACGGCGCCCTCGATGAACGCGGCACCGAGGCGGTATTCGAGTACATCCTGGCCGCGGGTGCGGCCGGCGTGGTGTTCCCGGGCCTGGCCAGCGAGTACGACATGCTGTCGTTGGAGGAGCGGTTGCACCTGACCGCGTGCATCGGGCGCTGGAACCGCGGCCGGGTGCCCTTCATCGTCGGCGCCAGCGCGAAGACGCTGGAGGATGCGGTGCGGCTGGCGCGTGCCGGTGGCGAGGCCGGGGCCGAGGCGGCGATGGTGTTGACCCCGCATGCGCTGGCCGGCGATGCCGCGACGATGGCGGCGTTCTTTGCCCGGCTGGGCAGCGAGTCGGGCGTGGCGGTGATGTTGCAGAACGCGCCCGCCCCGATGGGCGTGGGGCTGGGCGTGGACGAGGTGGTGGCACTGACCGCGCAGGTGCCGGCCATCGCCTACGTCAAGGAGGAAACCATGCCGTCGGGCCATCGCATCACCGCATTGTCCGAACGTGCCGGCGACAGCGTGCAGGCGGTGTTCGGCGGTGCCGGAGCGCGCTACGTGCTGGACGAACTGGCACGCGGTGCGGTGGGCACGATGCCGGCCTGTGAGATCACTGAAGTGCATGTGGCGATGTTGGCCGCCTGGGCCGACGGCGACCGCGACCGCGCGCGCGACCTGTTCGAACGCACCCTGCCCCTGCTGAGCATGCAGGCGGTGTTCCGCTGGCGCCTGACCAAGGCGATCCTGCTGCGGCGTGGCCTGATCGGCAGCGACCACGTGCGCGCGCCGGGCCCGTCGCTGGACCGGCATGACCAGCAGGAACTGACTATCCTGCTGGACCGCATCGGCGACCTGCTGCCGATGGATACCGTTCCCGGCCAGGCCACGAGACATTCCGCATGAGCGTTGTCAGCAAGGTCGAGACCTTCATCCTCACCGTGCCACGCACCACGCCGTACCTGGGTCCGCTCGGCGCGGGCGAACGGGTCAACGCGCGGGGCTATCTGGTACGCCGCGGCAACGGCACGCTGTACCCCACCGTGGACCGCTCGGTGCTGGTACGGGTCACCACCGCCGATGGCGCGGTGGGCTGGGGCGAAACCTATGGCATCTGCGCACCGCGTGCCACCTGCGAGATCATCAATGACCTGCTGGCCCCGGAACTGGTGGGTCGCGATCCGCAGGACGTGGAAACGATCTGGGATGACCTGTACGGGTTGATGCGCGTGCGCGGCTGCGGCAGCGGTTTCCATACCGACGCGCTGGCTGCGCTGGACATCGCCCTCTGGGACCTGCGCGCACGTGCGGCGGGGCAGCCGCTGTGGTCGCTGCTCGGCACGCGCCAACGCGACAGCATTGCCGGCTATGTGTCCGGACTGCCGGCGGCCACCGTGGACGAGAAGGTGGCCATGGCCCGCACGTTTGCCGCACAGGGGCATGACGCGTTCAAGGTGCATGCCGTGGTCAGCCACGACGGCATCGCCGAGGAAATGGCCGCGCTGCGTGCCGCGCTGGGCGAGCAGGTGCAGCTGATGGTCGACCTGCACTGGAAGTTCGACCATGCCCAGGCCCTCGCACTGGCGCACGAGCTTCTGCCCAGTCGACTGACCTTCATCGAAGCGCCGTTGAAGCCGGAGGACGTGGCGGGTCTGATCGCCCTCGGGGCCGACAGTCCGATCCCGGTGGCGGCAGGCGAAGAGTGGCCCACCGACTACGTGGCACGCCTGCGGCTGGACGGCGGCACGCTGGCGTACGTGCAACCGGAGATGGGCCACACCGGCATTACCCAGTTCCTGCGCATCGCCAGGCTGGCAGCGCGCCGTGGCGTGCAGGTTGCACCGCACGCGACCATTGGCGGCGGCATCTTCATGGCCGCCAGCCTGCATGCATCGGCGGTGATCGACGGGCTGTGGCGGCACGAGTGGCAGCACTCGATCTTCTCGCGTTCGGTGGAGATGCTGGACACCGACATGGCCTACGCGCACGACGGCTATCGTCTGCCCAGCGGCCCCGGCCTGGGCGCGGTGCCGAACGCCCGTTTCTGGCACCACACCGAAGCGGTAGCGTAGTGCCGGGCTCTGCCCGGCTGCTGTTCGCAGGCGCTCCTTTTTGGTTCTTCGCCCCTTTGAGGGGAGCGTCTTGTTCCAACGGCCGTCGCAGAGTGCGCACGACGCTACGCGGATGGCCGGATGTGCAAGCGCCGTTTGGATCGGCTGGCGTCTCCGATCCGGCCGGTCGCGAGCGTAAGGGCGAAGAACCTTTTTCTGGCATGGGCTGATGAAGGCAGCCGGGCAGAGCCCGGCGCTACGTGCGGTGGCGTTTCGTTTGCTGGTCGCGTGGCGACGCGGCCATGATCCGCGCGCGCTTCATTGGCGGGACGCGCGGCGTTTCTCAGCCGGCCGCAACCGCCGCAGCCTGCGGGCCGATCAAGGTCATCTTCGAGCGGCGCGCCTGCTTCAACGCGGTCCACGCCAACAGCACCGCGATAGGATGCAGGAAGGCCATCAGCACGAAGGCGCGATCGAAGTTGCCGTCGGCCACCAGGTGCCCCACCACCTGCGCCGACACCATGCCGCCCAGCGCGCTGCCGCAGCCGACCAGACCGGCGACCGAGGCGATGTAGCGCGACGGGAACAGGTCCACGGTCATCGTGGTCAGGTTGATCTGGTAGGTAAGGTGGGCGAAGGTCACCACGCAGGCCAGCGCCAGCAGCAGCGGAATCGGGGGATGCATCGCCACGAACAGCCCGACCGGTGCCAGGCACGCCGCGCCCATCATGGTGGTCAGGCGCGCACGCACCGGGTGCATGCCGCGCTTCACCAGCCGGCCGGAAATCAGCCCGCCGCCCACGCTGCCGATATCAGCGGCCACGTACACGATCCACGCCACCGACGCGATCATCGCCAGGCTCATGCCGCGTGCATCGCCCAGGTATTTGGGGAACCAGAACAGGTAGAAGTACCAGACCGGATCGGCAACCGCGCGCGACGCCACCAGTGCCCAAACGGTACGGTCGCGCGCCAGCCGCCCCCACACGCCTTTCATCGAGGTGGGCGGCGCAACCGGCACCGGCGTTTCCAGTCCCGGGGTCGCGCTGGCCTCGGCTGCAGCGGCGGCCTCGGCCTGCGGCGTTGCAGCCGGCACCTGCGCCTTGCGCGGATAGGCCCACCACCACGCCAGCATCCACAGCAGTCCGGCCACGCCGGTGATCCAGAACGCACTGCGCCAGCCGTAGGTCAGCGCGATGCCACCAATCAGCGGCGGCGCCAGCGTGGCGCCGATCATCGCGCCGGCCGTGTACAGCCCCAGTGCCAGCCCGCGTTGCGGCGCGGGAAATTGTTCGGACACCACTTTGGTGCCCACCGTGTAGTTGCCCGGCTCGCCCAGGCCCAGCGCGAAGCGGGCCGCGCCCAGCTCCACCGCACTGCGCACGAACCCGGTGGCGATGTTGGCCAGCGACCACCAGCCCACGAACAGCAGCAGTGCCACGCGCGCGCCAAGCCAATCGGTGACCCGCCCCGCCATGACATAGGCGGCCGCGTAGGCGAACAGGAACACCTGCACTACGCGCGCATATTCCAGGTCGGTCATCTTCAGGTCGGCCTGGATGGTCGTCGCCAGGATCGACAGCGCCTGCCGGTCCAGGTAGTTGATGACGGTCGAGAAGAACAGCAGCGCCAGCAGCACCCATTTGGTTTTCCCGGTCCCGCTCACCCGCCTGCACGCTTGGACATCGCTGATGCCTCCCCATCGGAAGGCTGCAACGTATTGCTATTGTAGCAACATGTCAAACCGCACTGCGGCAATCGCTCAGCCGATTTCCGCCGCCGCCGCGCGCAGCGCCGCCACCAGTTCCTCGGTGGCCGCTTCCGGGATCCAGCCGGACATGGCAATGCCGGCATGCACCGGATCGCCCATCGCGATGGCCACGATGTGGTGGTCACGTTCGTCGGCCACATGCACGCGCGCGTGGCCCTGCGCACGGGTAATGGCCAGGGTGGCCAGCAGTTGCTCGATGCCCTCGGGGAACATGGGAATCGGCCGGTCGGCGTACAGCTCGCGCACGTCCTCGTCGCCCAGCTGGGCCAGCAGCGCGATGCCGATGCCGCTGGTGGTGGCGGGCAGCAGCCCGATGCGGCCCAGCCCGCGTGCCGCCTCGATGCCAGGCGGGGCATGGAACAGGTAGCTCACGCTGTCGTTCCAGAGCACCCCCAGCGCCACCGTGTGGCCGAACCGGCGCAGGTGTTCCAGCACCGGCAGCGCGCGCCGGATCAACCCGGAGGCAAACAGGCTCTGCGCGGCCAGCACGTGCATGCCCGGGCCGGCGGTGTACTTGCGGTCGGCGGTCTGCCGCGCAATACCAAGGTAGGCCAAGGTCTTGAGCAGCCGGTTGACCCGGGTGGGGTTGGCGTCCAGCTGCCGGGCCAGTTCACGGCAGCCGACCGGCTCGGGGGACGAGGCCAGCGCCTGCAGGGTGGCGATGCCGTCGATCAGGCTCTGGTTGGGCTGTGCATTGGGCTTGGTTCGCATCGGGAAAGCGTACTTCCCCCCCGCGGGTAATGCCACCAATAGCAACACGCCAGACCGGGGCGACGACCTTTCAGGGCAGCTTGCAGGCCGGTTGCGCCAACAGCCACGCCTGCGCGGCCGTCGTTGCATCCTGCCCCTCGGCCACAATCACGTCGGGCTGCAGGCGGTTGCCATCGCCGACGCCGTTGCGGTCGGCGATCACACTGCCGGTCAACAACAGCAGACTGCCATCGGGCAGACGCTGCGGGGTATTGGCGGTGGAATAGCCCGCACTGGGCTGGCCGAAGCTGCGCGACGCTGCCCGGCCGCGGAAGGCCAGTACCGATGCCTCGCCGGAACTTGCAGTGCGCGGCCCGAACAGCACGGCCACCGGGGCGCCCGGGTGGCGCAGTGCGTACTGCGTGTTGCGCGATCCGACCACCGCCTTGCCGTCCAGCCAGACCGCACCCTCGCGGTACGCCCACGGCTGGCGTTTGTCGGCCAGCAGGAACATGCCCACCGGATCAGCGCCCTTGGCATCGCCCAGCAACGGACCCATGCCCAACAGCATCGGCCACATGTTGCCGCCACTGTTGCCGCGCAGGTCGACCACCCAGCCACAGCGATTACCATCGTCCTGTTCCTGGATGCCCGCCTGCAGCGCAATGGCCGCCTGCTTGCGGGCCTGGTACTGCACTTCCTGGGGCTGGGTCTGGTCGTCCATGTAGGCGCCCACCTTGATCCACCCCAGCCGCGCTGTCGGTCCCGTGCTGGCGTCCTCTGTCTGAAGGGGCGCAGCGCCCATCGCTGCCTGCGTGGCCGGTGCGCGTTTCGACTCCGTGCGCAACTGGCTGGGCGATATCCAACGCCCGTGCCCGCCACTGCTGCGCTGGATCACATCGTCCAGCAGCCGCCGCGTCTGCACCGGGTCACGCGCAGCCGCCAACTCCGCGCGGGCCTTGGACCAGTCCACGCGGTCGCGATACAGCGACTGCTGCTGCAGCAGATCCAGGATCCGCGCCTGTGCCTCGGCGCTGGGGACGTCCTGTGCGTTTGCAGCGCCACTTGCCGCTGCCAAGACCACCATCAACCACCCGCAACGTCCTGCGATCATCGCGCTACATCCCTGTAGTGAAGAGGCTGCAGCTTACCGCTGCACCCGCCAGCCGGAACAGTGCGCCGTTCGCATAACCAGCGATGCCTCACGCCACAACGCGGTCGGCAGCGCCGGTTGCGCCCGGCGTGCCGCCGCGGATCCCTGCTGGCTGTCGCCCTACCAGTCCAACCGCAACCCGACATTGCCTTCGATCACCTTGCGCTCCTTCTGCGCACTGCTTTCCAGGTCGCGCGTGTAATCGGCTACCGCAAACGCACTGACGGTGCTGTTGAAGCGCGCCACCACGCCCACGCCCACTTCCAGCGCGCGCGCATCCTGCTGGTTAAGGATGCGGTTGCTGTCGAAATCGATGCGGTCTTCGCCGTCCAGGGTCTGCCAGTAATTGAGCTTGATGTACGGCTGCCAGCCGTTGCCGGCGATGTCGTAGTCGGCAGCCAGGCGCAGGCCGACGCGCCCGGTCCAGGCGTTGTCGTTGTCAAAGCGCAGCGCGGACACCGCGTCGCCGGCATCGTCCACCGACGTGCGCTGCCAGATCACCTGCAGCTGGGGCTCCAGCCACCACGCACTCTGCCCGAAGCGCAGCAGCGGCTTGCCCACTTCCAGCGAGGCGGTAGTGCCATCGCCACGCACGTCGATGCCCAGCCCGCGCGCGGAGGTTGCGTCGCCGTCGTAGCGGCTCTGCATCACCACCGCGTCCAGGTAGCCACCGGCGCTGCCGGCGCGGGTCCAGTACACGCCCACGTGTTTGTCATCCAGCCGCGTGCGGCCCACCGCAACGTTTTCCCAGCCGATCGCAAAACCGGTCACGTTGCCCTGCGCACGGGTGCGCCCGACAAACACGCCGAACTGGTCGCGATGGCTATCGCCCGCGTTGGCGTACAGGTCCAGGCCGGCCTGGATGCCCTGGATGTCGCCGTCGAAGCCCGGTTGCGCGTCGCCTTCCCAGTACTGTTCGTGGCTCTGCCCGACCATCCGCGCCCATGCCGCGCGCACGCCGCCCTGCCCGGCCAACAGCCGCTGCTCGCCTTGGCGCTCGTGGAAGGTGCCCAGGCTGGCCAGGCTGGTTTCGCGCAGCAGCGGCGGCACCACGGAATACAGGCCGGTCTCGAAGCGGTACAGCGGAATGATGTCGCCCTGCGCCGGGCGCGCACCGGGCGTGGGCGGCACCGCCAGCGGCCCGGGCACCGCCGCCACGTCGGTGGGCACCGGCGGCGGGGTATCGATGGTGGGCGGCGCCACGTCGGCCGGATCGGCCGGCTCCGGCGGTGGGGCCGGCTCGGGCGCGGCCGGGTTCGGATCATCCGGCGGATTGACGTCCGGCGGCGGGGGCGGCGCGGGTGGCAGCTCCGCCGGCGGGGTCCCGGCGCCCTCCGGCGGCGGGGGCGGCGGCGTGGTGACTCCACCCGGCGGCGGTGCGGGCGCCGGGGTCACGCTGGCCACCAGGGTCGAGCGCAGATACCAGTTTTCGCTGGTGCCGCCGCTGACGCCGCCCTTGAACAGGAAATACTCGTAGGCACCAACAGCGACCGGGTTGTACAACGCGAACGCGGTGGGCGCGGTGGTCGCACCGTTGATCGCCTGCACCACCAGGATGCCGTCAGCCACCGTGGACGCGCCGGTGCCGCCGGCGTTGAGGATGCCCACGCCGGTGGTGCCAGTGGCGCTGCCGGTGGAGATCACCAGTTTGTCCGACAGCGAGCTGTCGTCGCCCAGCACCGTGTTGAGGTACAACGCGCCACCGTTGCCGACATAGTTGCCCACCACGGTGAAGGTATCGCCGACGCCGCCCCCATTGCTGAGATCGATGCGGCCGGCATTGGTGAGCGTGGCCAGCCGCCCGGCCACGAACGGGGCGAGGACGCCGTTGCTGCCGCCGCCGAACACCGCGCTGGTGGCATCGATGTCCAGGCTGCCCGTGCCGCTGCCGCTGTCGCCCAGCACCCACGTGCCATCGAACGTCAGCTGGGTATCGTCGCGCAGCGCCACCTGTTCCCAGTTGGTGAAGCGCGCCACGCCATTGGTCTTGACGTTGTCCAGGCCGAGCACATCGTTGCCCAGCCCGCCATCGAAAGACGGCAGCGCGCCCAGGTGGGCGTTGTTGAGGTTGCTCAGCTGCGCGACATCATCGCCTTCGCCAAAGTCGATCGCTCCGTGCACCACGCCGCCGCCGTTCCAGGTCAGGCTGTCGTTGCCGAAGCTCAGCCGGATTTCGCCGCGCACGGTGCCGCCGGTGATGGTCACCGCGTCATCGCCGCCACTGACGCTGATGTTGCCGCCGATGTAGCCGTCGGACAGCACGATGGTGTCGCGGCCGAAACCGGTGACCAGGTTGCCGTCGATGGTGCCGCCGGACATCAGGAAGGTGTTGTCGTCCAGCTTCATGTTGACCCGGCCGATACGGCCGCCGGTCATTTCGGCGTAATCGCCATCGTCGAACGCGCCGACGATGCGGCCGCCGGTCATGCGGAAGCGGTCCAGCGCATCGCCCTGCAGCAGGGCGCCGATGCTGCCACCGGTCATCAGGAAGGTGTCGATGCCCGCCCCCTGCTGCACGGTGCCGGTCACGCTGCCGCCGCTGATCTCCAGGCTGTCCTGCCCATCGCCCTGGTCGACGCTGTCGATCACGCCGTCGCGGATCACCAGGGTGTCGTTGCCCGCGCCCTGCAGCACGCCGCCCTGGATGCTGCCGCCGAGCATGTCGATGCGGTCGTTGCCGGCACCGGACACGACGCCGCCGGTACTGCCGGCAAGGGTGCCGCGGTTGGTCAGGTAGGTGGCCCCGTTGAGCTGCAGCGCGCGGCCGGCGTTGGCGATGATGCTGCCACTGTTGTTGATGGCATGCCCGGTACCGGCCTGCACGGTGATCGCATCGCCGCTGGCGATAGCGAGCTGCGCGTTGGCCAGCACGTTGATGGAGGTGTTGGACGCGCCACCGGCGGTGACGATCGCCACCGGATCCGGATTGGGCGCTGCGGTCGAGCAGGTCACCGTCTGGTCCTGCCCGGGCGCGGGGTTGTCGCAGCCGGCCCAGGCGGGCGCGGTACCGGCCAGCAGGACCGTGCCGAGCGCGCCCCCGCAGCTTCGACGCAACCAATATGAAATGCGGTCGGCCAGCACGGTGCGTGCCGGCGAAGCGGGCTTGGAGCGCATACGCCTTTCCTGTTCTACAAGAGGGGGGTACGGCAACGGCCCAGTGCTTCTACGCAGACCGGCGTCAGTACTTTTACCGCCGCGCCGTGATGGGGGGGTAAACGCACGTGATGCCCATCCTAGATTTTGAGGTAGATGCGCCGCGCGTCCAGCGCCCACACCACGCCCCACCACACCGCCACGAAGCTCAGCGCACACAGCAGCGAGGCCAGTGCGGGGGCCGTCGGCAGCAGCGCCGACAGCGTCTGGTACAGCCATCCCCACGCGCCGCTGGCCATCAGCAGCAGCGCCATCGCTGACGAGCCGAGGTAGGCGGCAATGGCGTTGACGCCGAAGCGTCGGCCCAGCGCCGGCGCACCCCAGCGATCCACCAGCAGGTGGGCCAGAAGCAAGGCCGCCACCGACAGCCCGCCCGTCCACAGCACGAAACTGGGGGTCCACAGCTGCTTGTTGAGGGGTAGCCACAGCGTCGCTACACCGCCCAGGAACAGGCATGCCGTGGCCAGCGCCGCCAGCCCACCCACCTGCCCCGCCCGCAGCCACGCGCCCGCACGCAGGCCCAGCAGCGTGCTGGCGAGCGCGCCCAGGCTGCTCAGCAGCCCTTCGGGGTCGTGGCCGAGCCCAGTCAGCGGGTCGTACTTGTAGAGCAGCGGCGCGAACAACGCGGTATCCAGGCGGCTGGCCGGGTTGACCCACGGTGCCAGCGAATCGGCCCCCAGCAGGATCGCCGTGTACACCAGCAGCAGCCCGACCAGCACCGCCCATTGCGTGCGCGCACGCGTCTGGATCGCCAGCAGCCCGACCACCGCCACGCACAGCGCGATCCGCTGCAGCACGCCCCACAGCCGGTAGGCCGGCAGGTCCATCAGCCACCACGCCAGCAGGTGCAGCACCGCGCCGGCCACCGCGATGCGCAGCGCACGCTGCAGCAGGCCACTGCGCAGGGCCGGGCGCAACGCAGGCTCGCCCGCGCGCGGCGACAGGCTGAAGGCCATCGACACGCCGGCAATGAACAGGAACAGCGGGAAGATCAGGTCGGTGGGCGTGAAGCCGTGCCAGTCCGCATGCAGCAGCGGTGCATACACATGGCCCCAGTCGCCGGGGTTGTTGACCAGCAGCATCGCCGCCACGGTCAGCCCGCGCAGGGCATCGATCGAGCCCATGCGCGGCGATGGGGAGGCGGTCATGCGTCCTCGCGCTCGCCGGCAATCCAGGTGGCGCGCACCTGCAGTGCGTCGTCGAGCAGCACCAGGTCGGCCTGGTAGCCCTCGGCGATCTCACCCAGGCGGTCGTCCAGGTTGAGGAACTGCGCCGGGTAACGCGAGGCCATGCGTGCAGCCTCGTCCAGCGGCAGGCCGAGCAGGTGCACCGCGTTGCGTACCGCCGTGGCCATGTCCAGCGCCGAGCCCGCCAGCGAACCGGCGGCATTGCGCACCACGCCGTCCACGGCCGTGATCATTTCGCCATACAGCTCATAGCTGGGGCTGTCGGCGCCCACTGGCGGCATCGCGTCGGTGACCAGCATCACCTTGCCGCGCGGCTTGGCCGCCAGCGCCACGCGCAGGCTGGCCGGGTGCACGTGCACGCCGTCGGCGATGATGCCGATCCAGCTGTCGCGGTCTTCCAGCGCCGCGCCCACCGCACCCGGCTCGCGCCCGGTCAACGGCGACATCGCGTTGTAGAGATGGGTAAAACCGCGGATGCCGGCGTCCAGCCCGGCGCGCGCTTCTTCGTAACTGGCGGCGGTATGCCCGGCGGCCACGATCACGCCGCGCTCGACCAGCGCGCGGATGCTCTCCAGCGGCACCCGTTCGGGGGCCAGGGTCAACAGGGTCACGCCGTTGTCGAGCGAGGCCGCCATCGCGATCTCGTCAGCGTCGGGCACGCGGAATTTGTTGGCGTCATGGGTGCCCTTGCGCGCCGGCGCGATGTACGGGCCTTCCAGGTGGATGCCGAGCACGCCGGGCACGCCCTGCGCGATGGCCGCGCGGGTGGCGTCGATCGCGCGGCGCATCACCTGCACATCGTCGCTGATCAGCGTGGGCAGCAGCCCGGTGGTGCCGAAGCGGCGGTGCGCGGCAGCCAGCGTGCGCAGGCTGTCCACGTCGGGCGTGTTGTTGAACAGCACGCCGCCGCCACCGTTGACCTGCGCGTCGATGAAGCCCGGCAGCAGCCAGCCGCCGCCCAGGTCCACCTGTTCGTCGGCGCTGCCCAGTTGCGGGGCCGCGTCGGAGACCAGCGCGGTGATGCGGCCGTCTTCGATCACCACTGCCAGGTCGTCGCGGAACTCATCGCCGGCCAGGATCCGGGCATTGCGCAGGACGGTTTTCATCAGACGGTTTCCGTCACCTTGTTCAGATGCGGCGGCAGGTCCGGGTTGTGCCCGCGGCGCAGCGCCAGTGCGTTGATGGCGCGATAGAAGGCCTGCACGGTGAGCAGCGGTGCGCAGGCCGGGTGCGGCGCAACCGGCAGCGCCAGGTCGCCATCGACGTCGGCCAGCCACACCTGCGCGTCGCGCGCGCCGAACTCCTCCAGCACCGCGCGGGTGCCCGCGCCGGTTTCATCGGGCTGGGCAAACGCCAGCACCGGGAAGCCCGGGCCCACCAGCGCCATCGGGCCATGCTTCACTTCGGCCGAGCTGTAGGCCTCGGCATGCAGGCCGCAGGTCTCCTTGAACTTCAGCGCGGCTTCCTGGGCCGCGCCCAGGCCCAGGCCGCGGCCAAGCACGAACAGGTTGTGCGCCGGCACCAGGCCCTCAGTCAGCGCCGACCAGTCGCTGTTCCAGGCCTGGCGCAATGCATCGGGCAGCGCCCGCAGCGCGGCGATCAGTGCCGCGTCCTGGCTCCAGTAGGCCACCAGCTGCAGGATCGCCGACAACGAGGCCAGGTAGCTCTTGGTCGCCGCCACGCTGCGTTCGGCACCGGCCCCCAGCGGGATTACCGTTTCGGCCAGCTGCGCCAGCGGCGAATCCTCCACGTTCACCAACGCCACCACGCGCGCACCGGCCGCACGCGCGGCCTCGGCGTTGCGCAGCAGGTCCGGGCTCTTGCCCGACTGCGAAATGACGATGTACAGCGCGCCCCGCAGTTTCAGCGGCGCTTCGTACACCGAGCCCACCGACGGCGACGCCGAGGCAGTCACCAGCCCGAGGCGCGTTTCCAGCAGGTACTTGGCGTAAGTGGCGGCATGGTCCGAGCTGCCCCGCGCGCAGGTCACCACGAACGGCGGCGGCGCCGCGCGCAGGCTGGCGGCCAGCGTCTCCACGGCCACCTGGTTGCGCGCGAACTGCGCGGCGATCACATCGGCAGCCTCGGCGGCTTCGCGGTACATCAGGGTGTCGTGGGGAGCAGGCAGGGACATGGGGACTCAGGTCGTTTCAGGAGAAGGAAGCCGTGCACCCTGCGGGCGCATCGGCGCGGTGGAGCCACGCACCACCAGCTGCGGCACGAAGCCCTGGTTCTGCAGCTGCAGTGGTGCGTCGTCGTAGGCATCGCTGCGCAGCTGCGCGATCAGCAGGCGCGCGGCATGCCGGGCGATGTCTTCGGTGGCCTGCTTGGCGGTGGTCAACGGCGGCCAGGACTGGCGTGAGAACGGGCTGTCCTCGAAACCGGCAATGGACAGGTCGTAGGGCACGTTCATGCCGGTGGACTTGGCTGCCGCCAGCACGCCGGCGGCGATTTCATCGTTGGAGCCGAAGATCGCGGTAGGCGGTTCGCGCAGCGCCAGCAACCGTCGTGCGCCGCGGAAACCATCATCGAAGGTGTAATCGCCCTGCACCACCAGGTGCTTGTCGATGCTCATGCCGTAGTCGCGCAGTGCTGCTTCGTAGCCGGCGTAACGTTCGCCGCTGGACCTGTGCGAAGTGCCGCCCCAGAGGAAGCCGATCCGCTGGTGGCCCAGCTGGATCAGGTGCTCGGTGATTTCATAGGCCGCTTCGCGGTCATCGACGAACACGCACGCGCCGTCTTCGGGATCGGCGGTGGCGGCGATGATGCGCACCAGCTTGATGCCGCGGGCAGTGAGCGCGGCCACCAGATCCTTGCGCTCGGACATCGGCGCGGTCAGCACCAGCCCGGCCAGGCGCGAACGCTGCACCCAGTCGGCCAGTTCCTCGGCGAGCATCGGCGAGCTGGAATCGCAGGGGTGGATCTGCAGCCCGAAGCCGGTTTCGCGACAGGCGGCGAGCACGCCGTTCTGCACGCCGATGATGTGGTACGGGTTGGGGTTGTCGTAGACCAGCCCGACCACCAGCGTGGTGCCGGTGCGCAGGTTGCGCGCGGCCGGATCGGGCTCGTAGTCCAGCTCGGCGATCGCACGCAGCACCCGTGCACGGGTGGCCTGCATCACCGAGGGCTCGTTGTTGATGACCCGCGAGACCGTCTTCAGCGATACCTTGGCCCGTTCGGCGACATCCTTGATGGTCGCTCTACGCATCGTCTTTTCCTGGCTGACCGGTTGAGCGTCCATGATCGCCGATCACTGCCCGTCGCGGGACAGCCCGACGCGGTGGCCGCGCATCGAATAGAACAGGATGTACAGGTAGCAGGGCACCATCAGGCCGGCGAACACCCACTGGAAATCGAAGTGCTGCTTGAGCACGGCAAACAGCTGGGGAATGATCGCGCCACCGGCGATGGCCATCACCAGCAGGGCCGAGCCGGTCTCGGTGAAGCGGCCCAGGCCGCGGATCGCCAGCGGGAAGATCGCCGGCCACATCATCGCGTTGGCAAAGCCCAGGGCCGCCACGAAGCCCACCGAGACATAGCCGTGGGTCAGCAGCGCGCCGATGCAGAACAGCACGCCCAGCACCGCCGAGATGCTCAGGTAGCGCGACTGCGAGACCAGGTGCGGGATCAGCGCCAGGCCGGCCAGGTAGCCGATCAGCATCGCGCCCAGGGTGATCGAGGTGAACATCTTGGTCTGGTCCAGCGGCAGGTCGAAGCCGTGGCCGTAAGTGCCGATCGCATCGCCGGCCATCACTTCCACGCCGACGTACACGAACAGGCACAGCACGCCCAGCCACAGGTGCGGGAACTGGAAGATGCTGGTGCGCTCGGCCACCCCGGGCGCGCGGGCCGGCGTGGCATTGGCTTCAGCGGTCTTCAGCTCGGGCAGCGGCGAGAACAGCACGCCCACTGCCAGCACCACCAGCAGCCCGGCCATGGCCATGTACGGCAGCTGGATCTTGGCGGCGAAGTCATTGAGCAGCACCGTCTTGGCGGCCGCATCGGCGACCTTCACCTGGGCGTCCAGATCGCCGATGCCATGCAGCACCAGCGTGCCGATCAGCACCGGGGCCAGCATGCCGGCGATCTTGTTGCAGATGCCCATCAGCGCAATGCGCCGGGCCGCCGTCTCGATCGGGCCGAGGATGCTGATGTACGGGTTGACCGCCGTCTGCAGCAGGGCCAGGCCGCTGCCGATGATGAACAGGCCGCTGAGCGCGCCCGGGTACCAGCGCTGCTGGGCGAAATGCGCGAAGACCACCGCACCGGCCGCCATCACCAGCAGGCTCAGGCTCAGGCCCTTCTTCATGCCGGTGCGCTTGAGGATCCACGAGGCCGGCAGGGCCAGGAAGAAATACGACAGGTAGAAGACCATCAGCACCAGGAAGGCGCCGACCTCGTCCAGCTCGAAGGCGAGCTTGACGAAGGTGATCAACGGGCCGTTGAGCCAGGTGAAGAAGCCGATCAGGAAGAACAGCACGCCGATGATCAGGATCGAGGTAAGCACGCTCGAACGCGCGGAGGCAGCAGGCACGGCAGACATCAAGGAGGCTCCTGCATCGACGGCGCCTGGGCGGCATCGGAAGAGTGGCTGGGAACAACGTTGTCACATTTATTCGTTGCAGCCGCCAGGTTTGTCAACAACTGGTTCACGCCAGCGCCGCGCATTTTCCTTTGCTGCACCTGCGCAATCTGGCGGCAGCGCTCGGCGCGGGCGGAGCGAAGCCCGTATTCACGGCAGTTTGCGAAAACATGACGGCAGTGTGATGAAAACGTTTTCCCGCGCAAACCCACGTTGCGGCGCAGCATCGAAAGTGTGAGGTTATCGTTGACATCGTTGTCAGAACGATTACAGACTCCGCCTCAATCGCCGGGTCAGCCCTGGCCGTGCCCAACCGATGGAGTCCGTGTGACCAACGCCGCCCACGCTGTACCGGCCCATGCCCCGCCCGCCGCGACGCCGCCGTTCCTGGCCGCCGACGTGGGTGGCACGCATGTCCGGGTTGGCCGGGTCCAGGCCAGCGCCGATCCGGCCCATCCGGTGGAGCTGCTGGACTACCGCAAGTTCCGCAATGCGGATTACGCCGGCCTCAGCGCGATCCTGTCCGACTTCCTGGCCGACGGCCCGCGCCCGACGCATTGCGTGGTCGCCACGGCCGGCTATGCCCGCGACGACGGCACGGTGATCACCGCCAACCTGCCCTGGCCGCTGTCGGCGCGGCAGATCGAGCGCGATGTCGGCCTGGACCAGGTGTATATCGTCAATGACTTCGAAGCCGTGGCCTACGCCGCCGCCCAGGTCGATGCCAGCGGCGTGCTGCAGCTGACCGGCCCGGCCACCGCCCCGCGCGGCCCGACCCTGGTGGTCGGTCCCGGCACCGGCCTCGGCGCGGCGGTATGGATCCCGACCGCCCATGGCGCGGTGGTCCTGGCCACCGAAGCCGGCCAGCCGACGCTGGCCACCACCACCGAACTGGAGATGGCGATCGTGCGGCAGATGCTGCGCGACCGGTCGCATGTCTCGGTCGAGCAGGCGCTGTCCGGCCCCGGCCTGATGAATCTGTATCGCGCCCTGTGCGCGTTGAACGGCCACGCACCGACGTTGACCACCCCCGATGCGATCACCGCCGCCGCCGTGGCCGATCAGGACCCGCTCGCGCGGCAGAGCCTGGACGTGTTCTGCGGCCTGCTCGGCAGCACGATCGGTGACATGGCGCTGCAGTACGGCGTCACCGGCGGGGTCTACCTGGCCGGCGGCATCCTGCCGCAGATCCGCGATTTCCTGTTGAACAGCACCTTCGTCGAGCGGTACCTCAACAAGGGGCCGATGCGCGAGGCGCTGGAACGCATTCCCGTGAAGGTGGTCGAGCACGGGCAGCTGGGCGTCATCGGCGCCGCCAGCTGGTACCTGGGACATAGGGACCACCCGAACGCCTGAGGGCGTGCAGGGAAAGGCAATACGCAGTACGTGGCACCCATTGCGCGCCCCGTCCAGGGCGCGCGGCAAAGTCGTACCAGACGCAAGAAGACACGCCGTCGCCGGCGAACCATCGGATTGATGAGGAGAGACATCATGAACCACCGCAAGAGTCTGCTTTCGGCAGCCATTTTCAGCTGTCTGGTGTTCGGCGCGCAGGCGCAGGAAACCTCGACCACCCCCACCGAGCTGGACACGGTCAGCGTGGTGGGCATCCGCGCCAGCCTGGAAAAGTCGCTGGATACCAAGCGCAACAACGTGACCATTTCCGAGGCGATCACCGCCGAGGACATCGGCAAGTTCCCCAGCACCAACGTGGCCGAGGCGCTGTCGCAGCTGCCAGGCATCTCGCTGGACCGTCGCTTCGGCCAGGGTGAGCGGGTCAGCATCGACGGCACCGACCCCAGCCTCAACCTGTCCTTCCTGGATGGCCACCCGGTCGCGCAGGCGATCTGGCTGTACGGCGAGCAGCCCAACCGCGGCTTCGACTACACCCTGCTGTCGCCGTTGATCCTGGGCCGCATGGAAGTCATCAAGTCCTCCGAAGCGCGCCTGACCGAAGGCAGCCTGGGCGGCACGATCCTGATGCACACCCGTCAGCCGCTGGACATGCGCGCCAATGAAGTGGCCGCCTCGGTGGGGTACAGCTACAGCGACCAGGCCAGCAAGGGCAAGCCGAACGCCTCGGCGATCTACAGCTGGAAGAACGACGAGGAAACCTTCGGCATCAACGTGGCCGCGCAGCACTATGAAGAGCGCGTGGACCGCCAGGGCATGGAAGTGTTCGGGTACGCCAAGGCCTCCACCTTCACCAATGCGCCGGGCGTGGACCCGAACGCGGATGTGCCCAACTCGGTCAATGCGGCGTGGTTCCAGCAGGACCGCAAGCGCGACAGCGCCGTGGTCAACCTGCAGTTCAAGCCGACCGATGAGCTCGAGTTCAACCTGAGCGGCCTGTACATCAAGGAAAACTTCGACAACTACAACCAGTCGATGTATTCCTTCCTGACCTGGAATCCCGGCACCATCGGTGCGGTCAACCAGCTCGGCGATGTGCGCAACGGCGTGGTCAACAGCGGCCACTCCAACGCCAGTGCCACCGCTAACAGCGGCACGGTGATCTACGACAACAACGTGCGCGAATCCGAAGTGACCACCAAGGGCCTGGACCTGCGTGGCGCCTGGAAGGGCGAGGGCTGGGGCATCAGTGGCCAGGCTGGCCAGAGCAAGTCCGAGAACAAGGACCTGGCCCAGTACTTCATCGAGCCGTTCTACAACGGTGGTTTCAGCTGGAACCTGGACAAGGGCATCACCTTCGACAACCCCGATGCGGCCCGCAGTCCGGCCAACTGGGGCTCGGCCGGTGGCTGGTTCGGCAACAACGGTATCTTCTCCACCGACAGCAAGGACACCTACGCACAGCTGGACTTCAATGTGCAGTTCGACAGCATCTTCAACCAGCTGCAGTTCGGCGTTCGCCACGGCAAGCATGAAGAGAGCTTTGATCTGAACGTGTATGGCGGCGTGCGTCCGGGCACCCTGGCCGACGTCGGCACCATCGGGCTGACCGACATCCAGGGCTTCGCCGATGGCCAGGGCCGTCATATCCAGGTTGGCCGTGACAACGTGCTGAACTGGGTCAAGGGCAGCCCGCTGGACTTCGCCAACCCGGATCCGGCCAGCTACCTCAACAACAGCTGGGCGTTGGAGCAGACCAACAACGCCGCCTATGCGCAGTTGAACTTCTCCAACGGCCCGGTACGCGGCAACGTCGGCGTGCGCTACGTGGATTCCAAGACGGCCGGCAGCGGCTTCGTCTACGGCGGCACCCCCACCCTGACCGACCTGGACAGCAAGTGGCAGACCCAGACCAAGAAGGAAGACTTCCTGCTGCCCTCGGTCAATCTGGTCTACGACACCGACAGCGACTGGGTGTTCCGCTTCGGCGCCAGCAAGGTCATCGCGTGGGCGCCGTACAACCAGATGGTGAACAATACCTTCCTCAACGACACCACGCTGACCGGCAGTGGCGGCAATGCGGCCCTGTCGCCGTATGAGTCCTGGAACTACAACCTGTCGGCCGAGTACTACTTCGCTCCGCAGTCGGTGGTGGCCTGGTCGCTGTTCTACAAGAAGATCGACAACTACATCGATACCAGCGCCGTCACCGAGCGCCAGTACAACTCGATCCGCGATAGCTCGCCGGCCACCTGGGCCAACATCGTGGGCACCAACGGCTGTGCGGCCGACGGCTACTGCGACTACAGCATCCAGCGTCCGCGCAATGCCGGCAGCGGCCACGTCAAGGGCTTCAACCTCAGCTACCAGCAGCCCTTCGGCGAAAGCGGCTTCGGCCTGACCGCGAACTACACCTACGCCAACGGCGAAAACAATTCCGGTGATGCGCTGCCCTACCAGTCGCGCAACTCGGTTGCGTTCAGCCCGTACTACGAGAAGGGCCCGATCAACGCCCGCCTGACCTACAACTGGCGTGACAGCTATCTGGCCGGCGGCTACGTCGCAGGCTCGGCACCGGCCAGCGTGGACGACTACGCCGAGCTGGGCGCCAGCTTCGGATACACCTTCAACGAGAACTGGTCGGTCACCGTGGACGCCCAGAACCTGCTCGATGAAGAGTATTTCCAGTACCTGGGCGACAAGGATCACCTGGCCTCGCGTTACAAGAGCGGCCGCCGCTACATGGCAACCCTGCACTTCAAGTTCTGATTGCCTTGGCACTATGCTGAATGCCTGAAACGGGCCCGGATTTCCGGGCCCGTTTCACAGGTGGAACCCGATTCGCTACAAAGGAATGACCCGATGCACACCCGCACCCGTCGTACCTCGCTGTCGCTGCTGCCCTTCGCACTGGCGCTCTCCCTCGCACCGCTGGCCCAGGCTGCCGACGCACAGGCACCGGCTGGCCCGAAGGCCCTGCCCGGTTCGCTGATGCTGATCCCCGCGCCCGCCAAGGTCGATCGCATCGACGGCGCCGGGTACACCGTGACCGCCGCCACGCCGGTCCGTGCACAGGGCCAGGCCGCCCAGCGCGTCGCCACGCAGTTCGCCACCCTGCTGCGCGACAGCGGCGGCCCGGCGGTAACGGTCAGCGAAGGACGCGGCAAGGACGGCATCCGCTTCGTGCTCGATGCCACGCTCAAGACCGGTACCGAGGGCTACCAGCTGCGTTCGGACGCGCGTGGCGCGACCGTGCAGGCCGCCACCGAAGCCGGCCTGTTCTACGGTGCGGCCACGCTCTCGCAGCTGCTCACCGGCGGCAGCGATGGCAAACTCCCGGCGCTGCGTATCGACGATGCGCCCCGTTTCAGCTGGCGCGGCCTGATGCTCGATTCGGCCCGCCACTTCCAGAGCCTGGATGAGATCAAGCAGGTCCTCGATGCGATGGCCGAGCAGAAGCTCAACACCTTCCATTGGCATCTCACCGATGACCAGGGCTGGCGCATGGAGATCAAGCGCTACCCGAAACTGACCGGCATCGGCAGCTGCCGCATTCCGGCCGGCGATGGCGGCCGTGACCCGGTCACCGGCGCCGAGCGCCCGTACTGCGGCTTCTATACGCAGGACCAGATCCGTGAGGTGATCGCGTATGCCGCCGCGCGCCATATCCAGGTCATTCCTGAAATCGACGTGCCCGGCCACGCCACCGCAGCGATCGCGGCCTACCCGGAACTCGGCACGATCGACACCCCACTCAAGCCGCTGAGCGAATGGGGCGTTTTCCCGAACCTGTTCAACACCGACGACAGCACCCTCGAGTTCCTCGAGAACGTGCTGGAAGAAGTCATCGCGTTGTTCCCGGCCACGTACGTGCACGTGGGTGGCGACGAAGCGGTCAAGGACCAGTGGGAGGCCTCCGCACGGGTGCAGGCACGCATGCGCGACGTGGGCGCCGGCGATGAGATGGAAATGCAGAGCCACATCATCAAGCGCCTGGAGACCTTCCTGGAACAACACGACCGGCGCCTGATCGGCTGGGATGAAATCCTCGAGGGCGGGCTGCCGCCGGAAGCCACGGTGATGTCCTGGCGCGGCACCGAGGGCGGCCTCAAGGCCGCCAGCGAGGGCCACGACGTGGTCATGTCGCCGGTGACCGACATGTACATGGACTACCTGCAGACCAACTCACCGAACGAACCGCCGGGCCGCCCGGCGACGATTCCGCTGGCACGTGTGTACGGCTTCGAGCCGGTGCCGGACGCGCTGGCCAAGGACAAGCAGCACCACATCCTCGGCCTGCAGGCCAACATGTTCACCGAGCACACGCGCAGCTACGCGCGTCTGCAGCACAACCTGTTCCCGCGCCTGGCCGCGGTGGCCGAGACCGGCTGGTCGCCGCGCGAGCGCCGCGACTATGCGGATTTCCTGGCGCGCCTGCCAGCGCAGCTGCAGCGTTACCAGGCGATGGGCATCGCGTATGCGCAGACGCCGTTCCAGGTGGAGCTGGACAGCACGGACGACCGCGCCGCCGGCACCGCGACGCTGGCCCTGCGCACCGCGCTCGGCTACGACATCCATTACAGCGTGGATGGCAGCGCGGTCACCGCGCAGTCACCGCGCTACACCGCCCCGCTGCAGCAGCCGCTGCCGGTGGCGCTGCAGGCGGCCACGTTCTTCAACGGCCAGGCGTTGGCCAAGGCGGCCAGCCGCTTCGATGTCACCGCCGCGTCGCTGCTGTCGCGGACCGACGAACATCTCGCGCAGTGCCCGGGCGAAGGCCAGTTGCTGCTGCGCCTGGAAGACGACGGCCCGGCCGATGGCGAGCGCGCGATCTTCAACGTGGACATCTTCAACCCGTGCTGGTTGTGGAAAGACGCGAACGTGGAGGGCATCGCCAAACTGCGCGTGCGGGCCGGGCAGATCCCGTACTACTTCCAGCTGGCCCACGACGAGCCGAACCGCCGCTTCGCGCCCAAGCGCAGCGCACACGGGGAGATGGACATCCTCGGCGGGCAGTGCGATGGCAAACCGCTGGCCAGCGTCACGCTGCCGGCCGCGCCGGGCGCCGATGGCTTCATCACGCTGGAGGCGGCATTGCCGCGGTCGCTGAAGGGTACGCAGAACCTGTGCGTGCGCTTCACCGGCGATACCCGGCCGACGATGTGGGTGCTGGATGAGATGACGCTGTTGCCGCGCTAATTCGGGCACCGGGGTGCCGGCCAGCGGCCGGCACTACCGGTCGTGCGTCGCCGACGTCACACCCATCAACCGCGCAGGCGCACCAGCAGATCGCGCAACGGGGTGAACACGATCGCCATGCCGGCCAGTACGCCAACGCTGTTGGCCAGCGCATCCATGGGGTCGGCCATGCGGTTGACAGTCAAGGCGCCCTGCGCGAATTCGATGCCGATGCCCAGCGCGACCAGGCCGACCGCGGCCCAGACCAGCGCCGCACGCCGCTGGTAGATCTGCACGGCGGAGGCGGCCAGCAGGAAATAGGCGAGGAAATGCTCGACCTTGTCGCTGTTCTCCGGCAATGCGAGCGGCGGCGGCGGAATCAGGCAGACCACGATCGTGCCCAATACCGCCCCCCACCACAGCGCCAGCCAGAACCGCGGCCAGCGCAGCGGCTTCAACAGATCCGGGGCCGCCACGTTACAGCCGCCAGGTCAGATCGCCGAGTTCGAAGGCGGGTTCGAAATCGACATCACGCTGGAAGCCCATCACCTGGAAGCGCTCGCCCATCTCGGTCGGCAGGGTCAGCTTTTTCACCTGATCGCGCAGGCGCACGCGGCCGATCTCGTCGGTGCGCGCATCGGCTTTCTCCAGCAGCGTATCCAGCCCGTTCCCGAGCAGGAAACTGGCCTGCGTGCAGTAACCGGCCAGTTCGAATCCGGCACCGGTGCCCGACTCGGCCAACGCGGTGAAATCCACCGAGGCAGTCAGGTCCTGCAGGCCCGGCCAGCGGTACAGATCGTTGTGCACGTGATGGCGATAGAACGCGCGCACCGTGCCGTCGTCGCGGTCGTCCTGGTAATACTCGTTGCGCGGGTAGCCGTAATCGACGAACAGCATCGCGCCGCGCTTCAGGCCGCCGGCGATCGCCTGGATCCAGTACGGCAGCTGCGGCAGCAGTTCGGAACGGTAACCATCGGCGAAGGGCTTCTCGCGGTAGTGCTCGACATGCCGCACCGCTGCGGTGAGCATCGCATCGGCCGGCTGCGCGCCGCGCACGAAGGCGCCCTGTGCATCCAGCTCGACGGTTTCCTCGTACACCATGCCATCGCGCGCGAGGAAGCGCGGCGTCGGCAAGGCATCGATCACTTCATTGGCGAAGACCATGCCGTCCCAGTCGTCATCGAACGGGCCGTCCAGCCACTCCACCAGGGCGAACACGGGCGGGATCAGCGCCTTTTCCAGGCGCTCGCGCTGGCGCTCGCGCAGGTCCGCGCTGGGCTCCAGGATCGCGTAGCGCTCAGGCAGCGCGTCCAGTTCCAGCATGCGCTTGAGCAGCACTTCGGCGAACGCGCCGCTGCCGCCCCCCACTTCCATGAAACGCGCTTCCGGGCCGAGCTGCTGCATCACCGGGGCGATCGCATTGGCCAGCGTGGCGGCGAACAGCGCGCCGATTTCCGGCGAGGTGGTGAAATCGCCGGCGGCACCGAACTTGCTGGCACCGGCGCTGTAATAGCCCCAACCGGGGGTGTACAGGCTCAGCTCCATGAAACGGGAGAACGGCATCGCGCCGCCGTTGGCGAGGATTTCAGCACGCAGCGCCGCAGCCAGCTCGTCGCTGTGGGCCAGGGCGTCGGATTCGGGGGTGGGCAGTGGGGAATGCATGGCGCGGGCGATTGCGGTGACAATGCACAGCATAGCCTGAGCAGGGAGTACCCCCGATGACCGATACCGCGCCCGTGGCGCTGATCACCGGCAGCGCGCGCCGGATCGGCGCGGCCATCGCCCGCCAGTTCCACGCCTGTGGCTGGTCGGTGGTGCTGCACGCCCACACCTCCACGACCGAGCTGCAGCAGATGGCCTTCGACATGGACATGCTGCGCCCGGGCAGCGTGCTGGCGCTGCAGGCGGATCTGCGCGATGCCGATGCCCTGCCCGATCTGATCGACCAGACCGTGGCCCAGTTCGGCCGTCTGGACAGCCTGGTCAACAATGCCTCCAACTTCTACCCCACCCTGCTCGGCCAGATCACCGCCGCGCAATGGGACGACCTGTTCGCAGTCAACGCCCGCGCGCCGCTGCTGCTGGCCCAGGCCGCCGCGCCGCACCTGCGCCGCCAGCAGGGCAGCATCGTCAACCTGACCGATCTGCACGGTACCCAGCCGATGCGTGACCACCCGGTGTACGCCGCCGCCAAGGCAGCCCTGGAAATGGTCACCCGCTCGCTGGCGCTGGAACTGGCGCCCAAGGTACGGGTCAACGCGGTCGCCCCTGGCGCCATCCTGTGGCCGGAACAGGGCAAGGACGATTTCGCCCAGCAGGCGCTGCTGGCGCGCACGCCGCTGGCCCGTACCGGCACGGTGGAGGAGATCGCCGAGGCGGTGTACTGGCTGGCCACCGAGGCCGCGTTCGTCACCGGGCACACGCTGCGCGTGGATGGTGGGCGGACGTTGTCGTAGGCGGCCACCGTTGGTGGTCGCATGCGGGCCCCGTACCGACCAACGGTCGGTACCTACCGCATCGATCAGACCGGCACCAGCTCCATCGTGTCGAACGGCTCGCCGAACTGCCGATGGGCCCGCCACAGCGCCTCCAGGGTCAGCCCGCTGACCGGGTCGCGGAAGTCCGGCGCGATGTCGGCCAACGGCTTGAGCACGAAGGCGTGCTTGAGCTCCGGGCGCGGGATGCGCAGGTGGCCGGGGCCTTCCACGATCAGATCGCCGTAGAACACCACATCGATATCCAGGGTGCGGTCGCTGAAGCGCGGGCCGCTGCGGTCGCGGCCGTGGGCATCCTCCAGCGCGTGCAGCCAGTCATCCAGCGTCTGCAGCGGCAGATCGGTCTCGATCGCCACGGCGTTGTTGAGGAAATCCGGGCCGTCGAAGCCGACCGCGGCAGTGCGGTAGGCCGGCGATACAGCGATCGCGCCAAAACGCGCGCGCAGCGCTTCCACCGCGGCGTGAAGGTGCTGTTGCGGCTGCAGGTTGCTGCCCAGGCTCAGGAGCGCAGTGGTCATGGTATTCAGCGTACGTGGGGCGATTCCACACGGGGGCAACATGCCCAGCGCATAGAATCGGGGTGCACATCATAGGACACCGACATGACCTATTGCGTCGGCATCGAGGTGGACGAAGGCCTGGTCTTCGCCGCCGACACCCGCACCAACGCGTCGCTGGACGACGTACGCGTGCACCGCAAGCTGCACGAGTTCGAGTTTCCCGGTGAAGCCGCCTTCGTCATCATGGCCGCGGGCAACCTGGCGACCACCCAGCTGCTGATCTCACGGCTGCGCCGCGATGTGGAGGAACAACGCCCGGAAAACCTGCGCGCCTACCGGCATCTGTTCGAGGTGGCCGAGTACGTGGGCCGGGTGCTGCTCGACAGCCAGGTCAAATCCAGCACGCATGAGGCGGGCCAGGACGGCATCGTGACCCAGGCCACGCTGATCCTGGGCGGCCAGATCGGCGGCGAGCATCCGGGGCTGTACATGATCTATCCGCTCGGCAATGCCATCGCGGCCTCGCCGGAGACCCCGTTCCTGCAGATCGGCGAGTCCAAGTACGGCAAGCCGATCCTGGACCGGATCCTGCGCCCGCAGACGCGGCTGGAAGACGCTGCGCGCACCGCCATCGTCTCGCTGGATTCGACCATCCGCTCCAACCTGTCGGTCGGGCTGCCGGTGGATCTGGTGCTGATCCGCAAGGATGACCTGCGCATCACCCAGCGCATGCGCCTGGCCGGCGACAGTCCGCTCTACGCGGAAATCCACGGCAACTGGTCCTTCAAGCTCGAACAGGCCGTGGCCAGCCTCCCCCGGTTTCCCTGGGAGGCCTGATCAGGCGGTTTCCAGCGCCTCGGCGACCGAACGGAACACCTGCTGCATTTCCAGCGGCTTGCGCAGCACGTGCACATTGATGCCGGGCGGGAACACCGCCAGCGGCACGGTCACCTCGGCTTCTTCCAGCACCAGCGCCGGGCCGCGGTAGCCCAGCGTGGCCATCTCGCCCAGCAGGTGGCTGGCCGAGAGCAGCTTGGAGCCGGCATCGGCGATCACCAGGGCCGGCATGCTCTCCTGCTGCATCCAGCGCAGCGCGGCCGCACCATCGGAGGCCAGCTGCAGGTGATAGCCCTGGCTGGACAACGCATTGCCCAGCAGCGACAGCCGCGTCGCCTCACCATCCACGACCAGGATGGACTGGCCGGTACCGGCGGCGATCGGCCCGTCGACCGCAGCGGCAGTGTCGGCGATCTCGCGCATCGGCAGCAGCAGATCGAAGCGGGTGCCGACACCCGGCTGGCTGTCGACGTGGATGCTGCCGTGTGCGCCTTCAATGATGCGCTTGCACGAAATCAGGCCCAGACCGGTGCCGGTGGCCTTGGTGGTGAAGAAGGGATTGAACAGATGCGACAGCGTGTCGGCATCCATGCCGATGCCTTCATCGGTCACCGAGATCCGCAACCAATCCTCGCCATGCGTATCGGCGGCGGATGCCGCGCGCAGCGTCAACCGGCCGCCGTCCGGCATGGCCTGGATGGCATTCAGCGCGAGGTTGAGCAGGACCTGCTGCAGCTCGGTGTAGTTGGCATCCACCGCCAGGCCATCGGCCACCTCCAGGTGCAGGGTGACCTTGGCCGGCAGGTTGCTGCGCAGGAGCAGCTCGACCCCTTCGAACAGGTGGACCAGGCAGATGTGCTCGCTGCTGTTGCGCGAACCGCGCACGAAGGACAGCATCGATTCGGCCATCTCATGCCCGCGCCGGCCGCACTCGGCGATGATGTCGGCCAGATGGTGCAGCTGCGGATCGTCGGTCCGCGCCTTCATCAGGTCCGGCATGATCAGCAGCGGCTGCAGGATGTTGCGCAGGTCGTGGCTCAGGCCGGCCGCCAGCAGCGACAGGCTTTCCAGACGCTGCGCGCGCATCAGCTCGGCTTCCACCCGCTGGCGGTCGATCGCGCTGCGCGCTTCGCGCACGGCACGCGCCACCGCCGAGGGCAGACGCGCCGGCTGGTGCTTGATGATGTAATCGTTGGCGCCCTGGTGCAGGGCGGCCACCGCGTTTTCCTCACCCATCGTGCCGGACACGAAGATGAAGGGCACCTCGGGCAACGCGGCGCGCACGATCTGCAGCGCTTCATTGCCGGAGAAGCCGGGCATGCTCAGGTCGGACAGCACGATATCCGGCGCGGCGCGCTCGAGCGCCTCACGCAGTTCCTGCGCGCTCTCGACCCGCTCGAAGCTCGCCTCCAGGCCAGCGTCGAGCATCTGCTCGCACATCAGTTCGGCGTCTTCCGGCGAATCCTCGATCAGCAGGATCCGCAGCGCACCCAGGGCGGGGCCGGTCAGCGGCATGGGCTTACTCGATCTCCGGTGCCTGGTTGATCAAGCCCCAGAACTTGCCCAGGGTCTGCACGGCGCCGAAGAACTGGTCCACGTCCACCGGCTTGACCACGTAGGCGTTCACGCCCATGTCCCAGCTGCGCGCCAGATCGCTTTCCTCGCGCGAGGACGACAGGATCACCACCGGCAGCCGCTTGAGCTCCTCGGTGTTGCGGATTTCCTTGAGCACTTCCAGCCCATCCATGCGCGGCATCTTGATATCCAGCAGCAGCACGGCCGGCAGGCCTTCATCGCGGTTGGCGAAGGCGCCACGGCGCAGCAGGTAATCCATCGTTTCCACGCCGTCTTCGACGTGCACGATCGGGTTGGCCAGGCGGGCCTCCTTCAATGCGTCGATGGCCATCTCGGCGTCGGCGGGGCTGTCCTCGGCAAGGAGGATGGTACGGAGAGCGGTCATGCGGCGGAGCCCTTGTTGATTGCGTCGAGCGCGGGTGGAAGAACGAAGTGGAACGTGGCGCCCTGATCGACCGCCGACTCGGCCCAGATACGGCCCCCGTGGCGGGTCAACACCCGGCGGACACTGGCCAGGCCGATGCCCGTGCCGGGGTAGTCACTGGCCTTGTGCAGCCGTTGGAACACCCCGAACAGCTTGCCGGCGTAAGCCATGTCAAACCCGGCGCCGTTGTCGCGCACGGTGAACAGATGGCTGCCGTCCGGCTGCAGTTTGTAGTCGACCTCGATCCGGGCCGGCTCGCGGTTGGAAGAATACTTGATCGCGTTGCCGAGCAGATTCAGCCAGACCTGCCGCATCATGTTTTCATCGGAAACAATGATCGGCAGCGGCGCGATCTTCCAGTCGATATGGTGCGGCACCCCGCTGTTCTCCGACTCGCTCTGCTGGTTGGCATCGAGCATGGCGCGGGTGTCGGCCACCAGCGACTGCATGTCCACGGCCTGCAGCCGCATCGCCGCCCGGCCCAGGCGCGAATAGACCAGCAGGTCGTCGATCAACGCGGCCATGCGTTTGGCCGAATTGGAAATCACGCCAAGGTAATGGAGCGACTTCTCGTCCGCGCCCTCGCCCAGGTGGCGGGTCAGCTTGTCCGAGAAGCCGGCCACGTGGCGCAGCGGCGCGCGCAGATCGTGCGAGACGGAGTAGCTGAATGCTTCCAGTTCGCGGTTGACCTCGGAGACCTGCTCTACTTTCCCTTCCAGCTGGCGATTGAGCTCTTCCACCCGCAGCTGCACGGCGCGCTGGACGGTGACATCGCTGACCGTCATCAGCACCACTTCGTCGTCCTTGTCGGGCAACGGCATGCGCCGCGCGTTGATGAGCATGATGCGCACCACGTCATCGGCGGTGCGCTGTTCGTGCTCGTAGTCCCACAGCTCGCGGCCGCGCAGCAGCACATCGGTCAGACGCTGGCGGACCACCGCATCGGCCCAGGCACCGTCGCCGATGCTGTCCAGCGGCAGCCCCTCGGGCGATGTCTCCTCGTCCAGCCCATACAGTTCGGCGAACGCGGGGTTGTGCATCTGTACCCGCAAGCTGCGGTCGAGCAGCACGATCGGTTCGCGCACGGTATGCAGCACCGAGGCCGCGCGCTCGGCCGCGCGCAGCGAGGCACGTTCGGCGGAGAGGCGATGGCGGATCTGCCGCTGCAACAGCCACAGCACCAGGCCGAGCAACAGCAACTGCACCACCAGCGCCGACCAGGAGACGAACTCGCCCTGCCGCTGCTGTGCGGCAAACAGCGTTGAGCGCTGCTTGAGCAGCTGTTCCTCGGTGGCCTGGAGTTCTTCCACCAGGCTGCGGATCGGGTAGCGCGTGGTCAGGTCGGCCACCAGCTGGCGCTGATCGGCATCGGGCGAGGAACGGGCCAACTGCTTGGCCAGTTCCATCCGGCGCTCGAGCATGGACTGGATGCGACCGATCCGGACCAGCTGATCGGGATTGTCGCGGGTGAGTTCGGCCAACCGCGCCAGCCGCCCGGGAATGTCGTCGGCCTGGGCCAACCGCTCACGCAGGCCGGGGGCATCGATGCCCTTGGACATCGTCAACGCCGCGGATTCCACATCGCGGACATCGGCCTGCAGCTGGTAGACCGCCACCCCGACATCCTGGGTATGGGTGACCCAGTTCATCGCATCGATGTTGTCATTGGCCAGCTTGCGCAGGGTGAGCCACGGCACCACGATGATGGCTACCGCCGCCAGGGCCAAGGCCGGCAGACGCCAGCGGTCCCAGATTTGATCACTGAACACCAGCGCCATAGTCCCTCTTCAGCTCGATGCCATCGACGACCCGGCCCAGGCGGCAGCGCCGGCCCGCGCAGCCCCATCGGCAATGGCGAAGCGGTGAATATACTCCACCCCTTTGTGAATACGGGGCAGGCGGCCTGCAAAAAAAAGAGCGCGCCCGAAGGCGCGCCCTGTTCAGCGATGCAGCGGTGGGGCTCAGCGTGCGGCGGTCGCAGCCACCTTCAGGTTGGCAGCATCGACGCGCTTGACGCCCTTGATCTGCTGGGTCACGCGCACCGCCTTGTCATGTTCGGCCTGGCTGGCCACGGTCCCGGTCAGGGTGACGACGCCATTGACGGTCTCCACCTTCACTTCGGTACCCGGGACGTTCTTGCTGGTCAGCAGGTCGGTCTTGACCTTGGTGGTGATCCAGCTGTCGGTGACCGGCTCGGCCGAGTCGTGCTTGTCGGCGTGGGTCATCGCGGCATGATCGGTCTTCGGCGGATCCTTGGCCATGGCAGTCGAGGTGCCCAGCACCATGCCCAGGGCCAGCGAAGCAGCAAGCAGATTACGGGTCGTGTTGGTCATGTTCGAATTCCTTTGCGGATGTGCAGCCAGTGTCCGTGCACGGCCGTGGACAGGACGTGGGCGCCGCATAACGTTGCCGTGAACCACTCAGGTTGGCGCCGGATCGTTCAGATTTCCGCCCCGCGCGCGCAGCCGTTACGCTGTCCTGCCCCGTTATGTTGGAGCGCACCATGGCCGCCACACTTCAGGTCGCCTTGATCGGCTACGGGCTGGCCGGCAGCGTGTTCCATGCGCCGTTGATCCTGCATACGCCAGGGCTTGCACTGCACAGCATCGTAAGCTCGCAACGTGATCGCCTGCTGCGCAGCTTCACTGATGTGCGCATCTGCGATGACCCGCAGGCGGTGTTCGATGACCCGGCGGTGGACGCGGTGGTGATCGCCACGCCCAACGATGCGCATGCACCGCTGGCGCGCGCGGCACTGGCGGCGGGCAAACATGTGCTGGTCGACAAGCCCTTCGCGCTGTCCGCGGCGGAAGCCGAATCGGTGGTGCAGGCCGCGCACGACGCGGAGCGTGTGGTCACGGTGTTCCAGAACCGCCGCCACGATGCCGACTTCCTCACGCTCAAGCAGGTGATCGACAGCGGCAGTATCGGCCACGTCGCCGAATGCCATTCCCACTTCGACCGCTTCCGCCCGCAGGTGCGCGAGCGCTGGCGCGAAAGCGATGCGCCCGGCAGCGGGCTGTGGATGGATCTGGGGCCGCACCTGCTGGACCAGATGCTGCAGCTGTTCGGCTGGCCCGGCGCGATCAGTGTGGACCTGATGGCGCAGCGAGAACACGCGCTCGGCAACGACTACTTCCATGCGGTGCTGCATTACCCCCGGCATCGCGCGATCCTGCATGCCGGCTCGCTGGTGGCCGCCTCCGGTCCGCGCTTCATCGTGCATGGCGATGCCGGCAGCTATCTGAAGGACGGGCTGGACGTGCAGGAGGATCAGCTGCGGCGAGGCATTGCCCCGGGCGCCCCGGGCTGGGGACTGGACCCGCAGCACGGTCATCTGGTGCGGATCGATGCCGACGGGCACACCCGGCGCAGCACCGTGGACAACATGCCCGGCGATTACCGGGCGTTCTATGCGGCCTTCCGCGATGCAATGCTGGGCGTGGGCGAAGCGCCGGTCAGCACGGCGCAGGCGCTGCAGCTGATGCGCCTGCTGGATGCGGGCGCAGAGAGTGCACGCAGCGGGCGGCGGGTGACCCTTTGAATCGGTCACGCCAGCCCACGTAGCTCCACGCCATGCAGGAATGCGGGCCGGACGATGGGGTTCGGCCGGCCCGCATCGATCCGTGTTACGTGGTCTTGATCGCGTGACCGCCGAACTCGTTGCGCATCGCCGCCAGCAGACGGTCGCTGAAGGAATTCTTCTCGCGCGAGCGCAACCGTTCGAGCAGTGACAGCGTGATCACCGGGGCCGGCACATCCAGATCGATCGCCTCGGCGACGGTCCAACGGCCTTCGCCGGAGTCTTCGACGTACGGCGCGATGCCATCCAGCTGCGGGTTGCGGCCCAGTGCATCGGCACTGAGATCGAGCAGCCACGAACGCACCACGCTGCCGTGCTGCCAGGCCTTGGCCACCTGCGCCAGATCGAGGTTGAACCCGGTCTTGTGCTGCATCAGCGCGAAGCCTTCCGCGTAGGCCTGCATCATCCCGTACTCGATGCCGTTGTGGACCATCTTGCAGAAGTGCCCTGCCCCGCTCGGCCCCACATGCGCCCAGCCACGGTCCTCGCCCGGCGCCAGGGTGCGGAAGATCGCCCCGATCCGTTCGACCGCCGCCGTGTCACCGCCGATCATCAGGCTGTAGCCCTCCTGCAGGCCCCACACGCCGCCGCTGGTGCCACAATCGATGTAGGTCACGTCCTCGCCCTGCAGCTGTTCGCTGCGGCGCATGGAGTCCTTGTAGTACGAGTTGCCGCCGTCGATCACCACATCGCCCTCGGACAGATGCGGCGAGAGTGATGCCAGGGTCTGGTCGACCACGCCGGCCGGCACCATCAGCCACACCACGCGCGGGACCGGCAGCGCGGCGAGCGTCTCGGCGATCGAGGCGCTGACCTCGAACCCACGCGCGGCCGCCGCGCTGCGGGCGGCCTCACCCGGATCGACGCCGATCACGTGGTGGCCGCCACGGTGCAGCCGCTCGGCCATGTTCGCGCCCATGCGGCCCAGCCCGATCATTGCAATATCCATGAATCACCTTTGCTCTGTTGTCGTGTTGTCTTGCGGGAACGCTGACGGCGGGGAATCGCACTGGCGAAGGCGTGCGTCGATCCAGCGCCGATACAGCGTGGTATGCAGGTTGTGCAGCCCCAGTTCGATCGCGAACGGTGTACGCGGATTGCGATCGAGCAGGCGTGCGATGTGGTACCCGATAGGACGTATACCCCGAGGATGCACGTAAATCAGGAACCCCTGGTAGAACGGATCGTCCAGCAAGGCATCCAGTTCCTTCAGCAGCGGTTGCTGCTCGGCCGGTACCTCGCGCCGCCAGATCGGATCGCGCTCGATCAGCAGCCGCTCGAACCGGCGCGGCCCCGGGCCCGGCATGCGCTGGGCCAGCGCCCAGATGCGCCGGTTGATCTGGTCGTAATAGGCAAAGCCCTCGTGCTCGCGCAGCGCGCGTGCCGCCGCATCGCTGACATCGACCACCACGAAGTTCTCGGCCTGGTTGTTGATGTCGTCCAGGTACTTCCGCTCGAACACGTGCTCGATGAAACCGGGCGTGCCGACGAAGGCCTGCCGCCCGCGCAGGGCGGTCTGCTTCGCCTTGCCATCGGCCAGGAACTCACCGGCGTGCCGGCCGAGCAGGATGCTGTCGGTCTCGTGCAGGGTCAGGAAGGTGCCGATGGAGAGCTCATCGGCCGAGAACTCGCGATCGAACGCGGCATCGCCGTACAGCTCGCGCTGGGTCGCCAACTGCGCGACCTGGCGGCCGACCCCGCATTCGGCCCGTACGCGGCCCTCGTAGAAGGTCTGCAGTGCCGCGCTGTTGGCCTCGGCCGGCTGATAGCCGCGACCGAAGCTGCGGAAGCGCTCCCAGCCCTTGGCCTGCGCGCCGCCTGCACCGAAACCGATCCAGCCCAGCTGCAGTGCCGAGAAGCGGAAGCCATCGTTGTCCTGCAGCGCGGTCGTCGCGCGGCGCGTGGCGGCGCCAAGCTGGAAGGCGTACGCGCAGACCGTGGCCGGGTCATCGAACAACGTGGGCAGCCAGGCCTGCCGCTGCGCCGCCGACCACTGGCGCGGCAGCTGCACACGCAGGTCGCCGGCGCTCTGGGCCCGGCGCAGATCGGCACGTTCGCAGACCGGACCACCGTGCACGACCGGCGCGGCGATATCAGCGGCGTCGACCTGCCAGCCGAGATCCTCGAGCACGCCCTGCGCGCAGGAGGCGGCGCTCCACGCGCTGGTCGCCGGGGTCAGCCCCAGCAGCGCGGCGAGCGCACAGCGATGCCAGCGCCGCGATCCTGCTGCCATGACCTGCCCCACCCCCGCCCGCTCAGCGCAGCGATGCCGGGGTATCGCTCACCACCTCGGCAGGCGTCGACTCGACGGCCGTGGCAGGCGCCGCTGCCGGTGCTGCGGCCGCCGGCGGCGTCGGCTCGGGCACGGCCGCGGCCGGCAGGTACTGCTGCAGGCGCTCGAAGAAGCGGCGGTAGAAGGTGGCGTCCTGCACGGTGCTGCTGGCCACTTTCACCAGAGAGTCGTCGTTGCTGCCGAACGGCAGCGACACCGAGCCCAGTGCGCCCACGCCGACGCTGGCCGAGGTCGGGCTCTTCTTGAGTGCGTAGCGGTCCTGCACCGCACTGACGAACACCAGCGCCTGGTCGCCGCGCGGCGCACAGGAGATGCGCAGCACCAGTTGCTCGTGTTCTTCATCCTTGGGCTGGAAGTTCTTGTTGCCCTCCACGGCGTCATCGCCGGCGCGGGCGATCGCATAGCCCTGGCTGAGCAGGGTGCGGCGCGCGGCCTCGCAGGCCTGGGCCGGCGGGCCGGGCACGGTGCGCGAATAGGTATCGCCGGAGTCGAAGGACTCGCGGATCAGCGTGCTGTCAGCGGCGCGGCCGCCACAGGCGGTCAAGGCGGCGACCGCCGCCAGCAGCGGGATCGAACGTACACGACGAAAGCGCATGGCCGCTCCTGCGGAAATCCAGCCTGCAAGGATAGACCTGCGCACGTTGGCAGGAGGTGGAAATGCACAGGCCGCCCCGAAGGGCGGCCTGTGGAGTTGTCACCGGTTCAGCTGGGCTGCCGCGGCGGTCAGTCCGCCCAGCGGCCGACACCGGTCGACTGCGGCAGCACCTGGGCCGACAGCGGGCGGTCGGCCTCCAACAGGTTGACCGCATCGGCCAGGATCGCGGCCGACTCGCGCAGCAGCGGATCCGGACGCTTTTCGGCCGCCTTCTCACGCGCGGCATCCTTGACGATATCGCGCTCGTTGCCGGTCAGGCCGTCGTCATTGCTGTCATCGGCCAACGGATCCAGATCCAGACCCAGTTCCTTGCGGATGGCCTGGCGGTCGGTGCGTTGCTTGTCCTGCTTCTCACGCTCGGCGCGGCGCTCGGCCTCGTTGAGCGAGATGTACTTCTTGGCCTTCTCGGCGCGGAACTGCTCGACATCCTCGTTCCACCACTGGAACTCCTTGTCGGCAGCGATGCGCGTGTCGTGGCGGCTCTCCAGCTTGGGCAGCAGCGGGCCGAAGTTGCCGTACTGGGTGTGCGGCACGGCGGCGATACGGGTCCACGGCAGAGCGTTGTCGTAGGTGCTTTCGCCGTACTCGCTGGCGTCCACACTGGCCGGGAAGGCCAGATCCGGCACCACGCCCTTGTGCTGGGTGCTGCTGCCGCTGACGCGGAAGAACTGGGCGATGGTCAGCTTGACCTGGCCGAAGCGCTGGGTCTCGCCACTGGGCCAACGGTCGAGGTCGACGATGTTCTGCACGGTGCCCTTGCCGAAGGTGGTCTCACCGATCACCAGGCCACGGCCGTAATCCTGGATGGCGCCGGCGAAGATTTCCGACGCCGAAGCCGAGCCGCGGTTGATCAGCACGGCCAGCGGGCCGTCCCACGCCACCACTTCACTGCGGTCGCTGTTGACGGTGACGCGGCCACCGGACTCGCGCACCTGGACCACCGGGCCCTGTTCGATGAACAGACCGGTCAGTTCGATCGCTTCATCCAGCGAGCCACCGCCGTTGTTGCGCAGGTCCAGCACCACGCCATCGAGCTTGTCGGCCTTGAAGCCGGCCAGCAGCTTGGCCACGTCGCGGGTCGCAGAGGCATAGTCGGCGGCGTTGCGGCGGCGGCCTTCGAAGTCCTGGTAGAAGGTGGGCAACTTGATCACGCCGACCTTGCGGGCCGGCTCCCCATCCTTGGCCGGGATGGTCAGGGTCTCGCCCTTGGCGGCCTGTTCGGCCAGACGCACCTTCTGGCGGGTCAGCACCAGGGTGTGGTGCTTGCCGTCGACGCCCTCTTCGGCCGGAATGAACTCCAGGCGGACCTGGGTATCGCTCTTGCCGCGGATCTTGGCCACCACATCATCGATGCGCCAGCCGATCACGTCTTCCAGCGGACCGGACTTGCCCTGGCCCACGCCGACGATGCGGTCGCCCGGCTTCAGCGTGCCGTTGACCGCGGCCGGGCCACCGGCGATGACCTCGCGGATCACCACCATGTCGTCCTGGCGCTGCAGCTGCGCGCCGATGCCTTCCAGCGACAGCGACATCGCCTGGTTGAAGTTCTCGGCGGTGCGCGGGGTGAAGTAATCGGTGTGCGGATCCACGGCGCTGGTGTAGGCGTTGAGGAAGAACTGGAACACGTCCTCGCCCTTGAGCTCATTGACCGACTTTTCCAGCGTGGCATAACGCTTGTCCAGCGTCTTGCGGATCTCGGCCGGCTGCTTGCCGGCCAGCTTCAGGCGCAGCCAATCGTTCTTGACCGACTTGCGCCACAGATCGTCCAGTTCGGCGCTGCTCGCGGCCCACGGCACGTCCTTGCGGTCGTACTCGAACTTCTCATCGGTGCTGAAATCGAAATCGGTCTTGAGCAGCTTGCGCGCATAGCCGACACGCTCACCCACGCGCTGCTTGTAGACCGCGAACACCTGGAACGCCGGTTCCAGCTCGCCGCCGCGGATGGCGGTGGCGATGTTGGCCTCGAACGGGGCGAAGCGGGTGATGTCGGCCTGGGTGAAGAACTGCTTGCTGCTGTCGAGCGACTCCAGGTAGCGCTTGAAGACGTCCTTGGAGGTCGCCGCATCCAGTGCGCGCGGCCGGTAGGCGTATCGGCTGTCCGAGAGCAGTCCGTAGACCAGCTTGGAGGTGGTCACCTGGTCGGCCGTGGCAGCCGAAGGCAGCGCGGGCGAATCGGCGTAGGCGGCCAGTGCCATCGGCGCGGTGAGCGCCAGGGCCATCAGGAATGCGGGGGCTTTGAATTTCATGGACTAGCTCGTGGCACCTTGCCAAGGGAGAGACTGCGTGCATTACAGACACCACGACAGTGCCGAAAGTTGCCGCGTTTGTCACCGGGGCCTTCAGCCTACCGAGGCCGTTGGAGAAATTTGTGAATACCGGGGAGAACGGCGGGCAGGCACAGGCCTGCGGCCATCCGCGGTTCAGGGCCGCGGCCGGGGAAAGACGAGTGGGGATTGGCAGAACGGGCCCCGAAGGGCCCGCGGGATCAACCGGCGACGCCGGCGTCGGCCGCCTGGCGGTCGGCATGGTAGGACGAACGCACCATCGGCCCGGAAGCGACGTGGCTGAAGCCCAGCGCATTGCCGTACTCCTCCAGCGCCTTGTACTCCTCGGGGGTCCAGTAACGCAGCACCGGGTGGTGATGCGCGGTCGGCTGCAGGTACTGGCCGATCGTGATCATGTCCACGTCGTGCTCGCGCAGGTCGCGCAGCGTGGCCTGCACCTGCTCCAGGGTCTCGCCGAGGCCGAGCATGATGCCGGACTTGGTGGCGATCTCCGGGTGCTGGGCCTTGAACTTCTTGAGCAGGGTCAGCGACCACTGGTAATCCGCGCCCGGGCGCACGTTGCGGTACAGGTCCGGCACGGTTTCGATGTTGTGGTTGAACACATCCGGCGGGTTGGTCGCCAGGATCTCCAGCGCGCGCTCCATGCGGCCCTTGCCACGGAAATCCGGGGTCAGCACTTCGATCTTGGTCTTGGGCGACCTGGCACGGATGGCACCGATGCAGTCGGCGAAGTGCTGGGCACCGCCGTCGCGCAGGTCATCGCGATCGACGCTGGTCACCACCACATACTTCAGGCCCATGTCGGCCACGGTCTGGGACAGGCTGGCCGGTTCATTGGCGTCCGGCGGCTTGGGCCGGCCGTGGGCGACGTCGCAGAACGAGCAACGACGGGTGCAGACCTCGCCGAGGATCATGAAAGTCGCGGTGCCGTGGCTGAAGCACTCGTGGATGTTGGGGCAGCTGGCTTCCTCGCAGACCGTGACGAGGCGGTTCTCACGCAGCTTGGCCTTGAGGTTCTGCACGGCGTTGCCGGAGGGAATCCGCACGCGGATCCACGACGGCTTGCGCAGCACCGGCACGTCGGCGAACTGCACCGGCGAGCGGCCGATCTTGTCACCGCCGATCTGTTTGACGCCGGTCTGCAACGGGGCGGCGGACGGCGTGTCGCCCTGCACAACCTGCAGGGGAATGAGGCGAGCGGTGGTTTCAGTCATGGCCTTGGTCGGCGGCGTTCACGCCGCGTCAGTCAAATCGGGTAGTTCAGCGGCCGGCTCGAGGTCCAGGCCGAACTGGCGGGCCAGATGGCCCAGCAGCACCGGCGTGACGGCCGCCATGCCGGACGGTCCCCCCAAGTCTACCACCGAGGTCACCTGCAGCCCTTGATAGCCACAGGGGTTGATCCGGCGGAACGGTTCCAGGTCCATGGCCACATTGAAGGACAGGCCATGGAAAGTGCAGCCGCGGCGGACGCGGATGCCGAGCGCGGCCACCTTGGCCCCGCCCACGTAGACCCCGGGCGCGCCATCCAGGCGCTCGGCGCCGATGTTCCAGTCGCCCAGGGTGTCGATGATGGCCTGTTCGATCCGGCACACGTAGTCGCGCACGCCGATCCCCAGTCGCCGCAACTGCAGCAGCGGGTAGATCACCAGCTGGCCGGGGCCGTGGTAGGTCACCTGGCCGCCACGGTCGACATGCAGAACGGGAATATCGCCCGGGGCGAGCACGTGCTCGTCCTTGCCGGCCTGGCCCAGGGTGAACACCGGGTCGTGCTCGACCACCCACAGTTCATCGCGGGTGGCATCGGTGCGGGCATCGGTGAAACGCTGCATGGCGTGCCAGACCGGGGCATAGGGCTGGCGGCCGAGGTCACGCACGAGGGCCGGTTGCGGCGCCCGGTCGCCCGGGGCCGCGGCAGTGGCGCAGCTGGCTACAGCGTCCACTTCACTTCCGGGTGGTCGCGCAGCGCGTTGTGGGCGGCATCGTACTGTTCGCGGTTGTCGGCCTTGAACACCAGTCGCACGGACACGTACTTGCCGTTGGACGAGTGTTTCCAGCTGACCCGTTCGGTCAGCACTTCCAGGCCGGCGAGCTCGAGCAGGCGCGGCAGTTCGCGTTCCAGGTCGTTGCCGGCCGCGCCCATGGCGCTGAGTTCGAACTGGCCGGGGAACTGGAAGCCGTGGTCGGGGTTGTCAGACTTGATCTCCATGACCCGGATTATGGGGATGCCCGCGCCCGAACCCAAGCACTGCTTGATCGTGCGCACAGCGGTACCGAACGGCACGTGAAAACGCCTGTATCGCCACTGATACGCAGCAGTGCGTGCGCAGCCCTGTTCACAGGATCACGCTCTGACTACGCTGTACCAGCTTAAGAAAGAATAAATCCCTGTCTGGTATCCCATGTCCTTGAAGCCCTTCGCGCTGCCGGCCGCGCTTGCCGGTGTCCTCGCCCTGGCGGCGCCTGCCGCCCAGGCTGCCTCCCAATGCGGGCCCGATGCGATGCGCGAGCATCCGCCGCAGGTCAATTTCCGCGTTGACAACGATCTGTTCGGCGGCAAGGACCAGGATCAGGGCTATACCAACGGGGCCCAGATCACCTTCGTGTCGCCGAATCTGGTCGACTACACCGACGACCCATGCCTGCCGCGCCTGGCGCGCTGGGTCAACAGCCACCTGGAGCGGCTGCACCCGGGCGAGTTCGAACAGCAGAACATGATCTTCAGCCTGGCCCAGGGAATTTTCACCCCGACCGATTTCACCCGGAAGGACCTGATCGAAGATGACCGCCCGTATGCGGGCGTGCTGATCGGCAGCTTCGGGTACAACGCGCGCCGCGGCGACCGGCTGCAGACAACGCAGCTGGCGTTGGGCGTGGTCGGGCCCTGGGCACAGGGCGAAGAAGTGCAGAACGCGGTGCACGAGCTGCTGGGCGATGAGAAGTTCCAGGGCTGGGACAACCAGCTGCACAACGAGCCGGTGTTCATGCTGACCCACGAGCGGATGCGCCGGTGGCCGGCCGATGCCACGGAGAACCTGGGCGGCTGGGGCTGGGATGCGATCAGCCATTACGGTGGCGCGGTGGGCAACCTGGCCACGCACCTCAATGCCGGTGGCGAAGTGCGCTTCGGCTGGAAGCTGCCGGACGATTTCGGCAGTACCCCCCTGCGCCCGGCCGGTGAGAACACGGCGCCGACGCGCGGTGGCAAGCCGAGCGGGTGGTCGTGGCATCTGTTCGCCACGACCGATGCGGCGTGGGTGATCCGCGATATCACGCTGGACGGCAACACGTTCCGCAACAGCCACAGTGTCGACAAGCGACATGTGGTCGGCCAGGCCGGGTACGGGCTGGCGGTGATGCGTGGGCGCTGGAAGTTCGCGCTGGCGCGCTACCACAGCACGCGCGAGTTCGATGGGCAGCGCGAGGCGCCGGTGTTTGGCAGCTTCACGATCAGCCGGTCGCTGTAAGTGCGAGGAGCCGGCCAGCGGCCGGCACTACCCGGATCCGCACCGGTTCACCTGGTAGCTGCCGACCATTGGTCGGCACACCCCCACACGGCCCATCGCCCACCCCAAAAAAAGACCGGCATGCGCCGGTCTTTTTTCACTGCGGTCGAACCGGATTACTCCGATTCCCACCACATCCAGAAGCTGTCCCACAGACGCTTGAAGAAGCCGGCTTCTTCCACGGCGGCCACGGCCACCAGCGGCGCCTGGGCGACGACCTGGTTGTCCAGCATCACCTTCAGCGTGCCGACCTGCTGGCCAGCGGTGAACGGGGCCTCGAGGGTCTTGGGAACATCGATGCTCGGCTTGAGATCGTTGTAGCGGCCGCGCGGGACGCTGACCAGCATCGGCTGGGCCACGCCCAGCTGCAGCGTGGCGGTCTTGCCCTTCCACACCTTGTGCTCGGCCACGACCTTGCCCGGCTCGTACATGCGGTGGGTTTCGAAGAAGCGGAAGCCCCAGTTGAGCAGCGCCAGGCTGTCATCGGCGCGCTGCTTTTCCGAACCGCCACCGAGGACCACCGCCACCAGACGCTGGTCGCCGCGCTGGGCCGAACTCATCAGGCAGTAGCCGGCTTCGGAGGTATGGCCGGTCTTGATGCCGTCCACGCTCTGGTCGCGCCACAGCAGCAGGTTGCGGTTGGGCTGGGTGATGTTGCCCACGGTGAATTCCTTCACCTTGTTGTAGGCGTAGGTCTCCGGGTAGTCACGCACCATCGCGCGGCCCAGCAGCGCCAGGTCATAGGCGGTGGTGTGGTGGCCCGGGGCGCTCAGACCATGGGCGTTGACGAAGTGGGAGTCCTTCATGCCGATCTTGGCGGCGTAGCTGTTCATCAGCGAGGCGAAGGCTTCTTCGCTGCCGGCGACGTGCTCGGCCAGGGCGATCGCGGCATCGTTGCCGGACTGGATCGCCATGCCCTTTTCCATGTCTTCCAGGCGCGCGGTCTGGTTGACCGGGAAGCCGCTGTAGCTGCCGTCGGTACCGGCGCCGCCCTCGCGCCAGGCGCGCTCGCTCATCATCACCTGGTCGTCGGTACGGACCTTGCCGTTCTTGACCTCGGCGGCCACGACATACGAGGTCATCACCTTGGTGATGCTGGCCGGGGCCAGTTGTTCGTGCACGTTTTCACCGGCCAGGACCTGCCCGGTGGCGTAATCCATCAGGATCCAGGCCTTGGAGACGCTGGGCTTCGGGGCCGGCGGCGTGGCCACGGTGGCCGGTGCGGCGGCGGCGGGAGCAGGCGCCGGTGCCGGGGTCGGCAAGGGGGTCTGGGCGGAAACCATGCCCACGAACAGGGTCGTGGCCATGGCAGCGGCGGCAAAGCGGAATTTCATCGGACAGCAAGCTCCTGGAGGGCGCCAAGGGGGGATGAGGGATAAGGGGCATTGTAGGCCCAAGGAGCGGCGGCACGCGCTGGCGTGCCGCGGGCAGCGGAAGGCTCAGTCCTTCACGATCTGCGGCGCCCCGAAGCCCAGACCGGCAATCCGGCCGGCAAGTTCCGAGGCACTGGCATGGTCGGGGGCCGGCACGCGCAGGCGCCACAGGGTGCGCCCGCCACTGACGATGTCACTGATGCTGGCCCCGGCGATCCCCGCCGAGGACAACTGGCCGAGCGCACGGGTGGCGTTGTCGCGGCTGGCAAAGCTGGCGACCTGCAGCAGCACGCTGCCGAGCACCTGCTGGGAGAGCGTCGCGCTGGGCGCCGGTGCCGGGCGCGCTGCAGGTGCGGCGGCGGGCAACGCGGCCACCGCGACCGGGGCGCTGTTGACGCTGGCGGCCTGGGTGGTGGCGGGCTTGCCGGTCGCCACGCGCACGCCGTTGTCGCGCATCCAGTGATCGAAGTTGTCGGCGTTGCCCGGCTTGGCCGAGTCGGCCACGCGGTAGCGGTACTGCTCGCCGGCCGGCTTGGCGGCGGCTGCCGTGGCCGTGGCGGCCGGCAGCTTGCCGACCAGGGCATCCATGTCGCTGGCGCGGCGTGCCGCGGCAGCGCTGGCCGTGGTGGCGGCCGCCGCAGCGGCGGCAACCTCGCGGCGCTCGCGACGGCTGGGCTTGTCGGCCAGCAGGTTGTCATCCCCCGGGGCCAGCGCGCGTACTTCCACGTTGCCGGTGCCGCGCTGGGTGATGCCCAGGCGCACCGCGGCGGCATAACTGAGGTCGACCACGCGGCCATCGTGGAACGGGCCACGATCGTTGACCCGCACGATCACCGATTCGCCGTTGTCCAGGTTGGTGACGCGGGCGAAGCTCGGCAACGGCAGCGTCTTGTGCGCGGCGGTGAAGGCGTACATGTCGTACACCTCGCGGTTGGAGGTCAGGCGCCCATGGAACTTGGCGCCGTAATACGAGGCCGTGCCCTTCTCGGCATAGCCGCGGGTCTTGTCCATCACCTGGTACTGCTTGCCCAGCACCACGTACGGCGATTTGTTGCCGATCGCCGAGCGCGGCAGATCGACCACTTCCGGCTCCGGGATGCAGGCCACGTTGGGGATGTAGGTGGGGGTGCTGTCATTCACGCCGGGCTTGTACAGGCCGCCGGCGCGGTAGTCACCGCGCGTGCTCGGATCTTCCGCCGCCGCCTTGTAGGGCGACCCGTCAGGACAATGCGCCGGGCGTCCGCCCTTGCCCTGCACCACCGCGCCGGACGGTTTGCTGCTGCCGGCAGTGCTGCCACCCGGTTTTTTCGGCGCACTGCTGCAGGCGGCCAGTGCCAGTATCAACAGACCCGGGATCAGCCATCTGGAGCGTGCGATCGTGTTCATGCCGGCGGCAACTCCTGTCCGGCGATGGCCTGGGACAACTGGTACACGGCCATCGCGTACATTTTCGAGAGGTTGTAGCGGGTAATGGCGTAGTAATTCTGGAAGCCCAGCCAGTACTGCTTGCCGGTGCTGCCTTCCAGCGTGATCGGGGTGGCGGTCAGGCCGGCCGCGACCGGGACGCTGGGCTGGTAACCGCGCTGGGCCAACTGGGACAAGGTCCAGGTCGGTGCCCATTCGGTCGGATTGAATTCTTCGCGACCGGCCTGCAGCGTGGCCGGCACGGCGACCGGGCCACCGCGCACCCAACCGCCCTTCTTGACGAAGTAATTGGCGATCGACGAGAAGACGTCATCGTAGCTGTTGAACAGATCGCGACGGCCATCGCCGTTGCCATCCACCGCATAGTCGAGATAGCTGGACGGCATGAACTGGCCCATGCCCATCGCGCCGGCGTAGCTGCCCTTGATCGCGGTGATGTCGAGCTTCTCGTCGCGGGTCAGCGCGAACAGGCGCGCCAACTCGTCGCGGAAGAACAGCTCACGGCGCACTTCGCGCTCCAGCTTGGCCGGATCGCCGCTGCGCGGGTATTTGAAGGCCAGCGTGTACAGCGCATCGAGCACGCGGTAACTACCGGTGTTGCCGCCGTAGCTGGTTTCCACGCCGATGATCGCCACGATCACTTCGGCCGGCACGCCGGTGCGCTGCTGCACGCGCATCAGCTCCTCGCGGTGCTGGGCGAGGAATTTCTTTCCCCCCTCGATCCGCGCCTGGCTGATGAACATCGGCCGGTATTCGTTCCACGGTTTGACCCGCTCGGCCGGGCGCGACATCGCGGCGATGATCGGATCACGGATCTGCGCCTGGGCCAGGGTTGCCTGGATCTGCGCGGCGGGAATCCCGTAGCGGGCGGCGGTGTCACGCACGAAGTTGGCGCGGGCCACCTCGAAGGGCAGCGGGGTCAGATCGACCGGGGCGGCATTGGCACCGGCGGCTTCGGGGGCGGCTTCGGCGGGCCCCTTGTTGCCGGCGGCCGGCGTGACCGGGACACCCGAGGCCTGCGGCGTCGGTGAAGGAGTCTGCGGCTGGGTCGCACAAGCGACCAAACCGAGCGTGAGCATGCAGGCCAGGGAGCGTCGAATCATCGCGGCAGGTTAGCAGGTCATGGATGAATTAAAACCCCTAAGACCATGAATCTCAACGGATTGCCTGAGTTTCTTTGCGGCCGTTAAGCCCGTGTGTAGACAGGCCCTGCCTCCCCCGCCCATTCATAGTCTGACGAAGACGCCGTCGCCGTCTCGAACGCGCGGCAATGCGGCCAGGCGCATGTCCGGCTCACCGCAGCCGCCCGGCGAAGGGCCATCGAGCAACGCACGTCTCACTTTTGAGAAAGATGCAGAAGGCACAAGAGGTTCGCCGGTTGCGTCCCCATCCCCGCAGACGCAACCGGCCAAACCGGACCCGATCGGCAGCGGCGCGGCGCGCATCTCCCCAGCGCGCGCCTCGCCCTTCTGCCTGTTGGGTCAACTACTCCCCGCCAGACTCCCCATCCGCGATGCTTGGCTCAGCGCGTCGTTGTTGGCGGGCCGCCATTGTGCAGGCCGTTTACGACAAGTCCATTGATCGAGATCAAGTCACTCCATATCTGTGCGCCACTTCTCACTTTTATCTCCAGGCGTTGACAACGTTTGCACCTGAAACCGTTTTCGTGTGCTGGGCATGCGCAATCGCGGTCGCGCCGACAGCTCATGTCGCATGGACGGGCTGATGCTGCCGCGCCGCCATCACCAGCCCGAAGCTGGCCAGCAGTGAGACCGCCGAAGTGCCGCCATAACTGATCAGCGGCATTGGCACGCCCACCACCGGCAACAGGCCGGAGATCATGCCGCCGTTGACCAGCACATAGACGAAGAAGACCAGGCCGGTGGTGCCCACCAGCAGGCGCGAATAACCACAACGCGACTGGCTGGCGATCCACAGGCAGCGCGCGGTGACGAACAGGAACAGGCTGAGCACCACCGCCACGCCGACCCAGCCGAATTCCTCGGCCAGCACCGAGAAGGCGAAATCCGTGGTGTATTCGGGCAGGAAATCCAGCGTGGCCTGGGTGCCCTGCCCCCAGCCTTTGCCATGCATGCCGCCCGAGCCGATCGCGATCTTGGACTGGATGATGTTCCAGCCGGTGCCCAGCGGATCGTTCTCCGGATACAGGAAGGTCAGCACGCGATCCTTCTGGTATTGCCGCAGCAGGCCGAACCAGGCCAGCGGCGCGGCCACCGACAACCCACCCAGCGCGACGGCCATCCACCACCAGCGCAGGCCGGCCAGCAACAGCGCGAATACCCCGCTGGCAGTCACCAGCGTGGCCGTGCCCAGGTTGGGCTGCAGCAGGATCAGCACCGCCGGGCCACCGATCAGCAACGCGGCGGTCAGCACCGCGCGCGGCCGTGGTGGCAACGGCTGCTTGTGCAGGTACCAGGCCATCATCATCGGCAGACTGAGCTTGAGCAGCTCGGAAGGCTGCAGGTAGAACACGCCCAGGTTCAACCAGCGCTGGCCGTACTTGCCGGTGCCGACCACATAGACGGCCAGCAGTGGCAGCAAGGACAACGTGTAGATCCAGGGTGACCACGCGCGCAGCGTCACCACCGGCAGCCGCGACAGCCCCCACAGTGCGGCAAGCCCGGCGCCGTAGCGCATCGCCTGTGCATGCACGGGCCCGTCCACGCTGTGCAGGACGGCCAGGCCGGCCACCATCAGCAGGCACAGCGCGCCCACCAGGGGCAGATCCAGGGTGCGGAAAAAGAAATGGAACACGGCGCGTGCGCGCTGCAGTAGTTCGACCATGCGGACGACTCCTGTGGATGACGCGACGCACAGCGGGAGGCGACACGGCGAACAGAAAGCGGCCCCGTCAGGCAGGCCGGCGCGAGCGCAGGACCGTAACACGCGCGGGCGCCGCAATCCTTAGCCGATGCGTACCGCCGGGCCACGGCGCACGCATCGCGTCTGCTCAGCCGTAGCCGCCGTGCACCGGATTGTGGCGACGCACCGCCATCACCAGCCCGAAGCCGGCCAACAGCGAGACCGCCGAGGTACCGCCGTAACTGATCAACGGCATCGGCACACCGACCACCGGCAGCAGGCCGGAAATCATGCCGCCGTTGACCAGCACATAGACGAAGAACGCCAGCCCGGTCGCGCCGGCCAGCAGCCGCGAATAGGTATCGCGCGACTGCGAGGCGATCCACAGGCAACGCCCGATCACCACCAGGTACAACGCGAGCACGATCGCCACGCCGATCCAGCCGAATTCTTCGCTCAGCACCGAGAAGGCGAAATCGGTGGTCTGCTCGGGAATGAAGTTCAGGTGCGACTGCGAGCCCTGCCCCCAACCCTTGCCATCGAAGCCGCCCGAGCCGATCGCGATCTTGGACTGGATGATGTTCCAGCCGGCGCCGAGCGCATCGCTTTCCGGGTCCATGAACATCATGATGCGGTCTTTCTGGTACGGCCGCAGCAGCCAGAACCAGGCCACCGGCGCGGCCGCAGCCACACCGCCGACCGCCACACCTACCCACCACCAGGGCAGGCCGGCCAGCAGCAGCACGAACGCGCCGCTGGCAGCGATCAGCACACCGGTGCCGAAGTCCGGCTGCAGCATCACCAACCCGGTCGGCACGCCGATGATCACCGCACTGGTCAGCACGGTGGAGAAGCGCGGCGGCAGCGGCATGCGATGCAGATACCAGGCCACCATCATCGGCAGGCTGACCTTGAGCAGCTCGGCCGGCTGCAGGTAGAACAGCTTCAGATCCAGCCACTGGCGGCCGTACTTGCCGGTGCCCAGCACGAACACGGCCAGCAGCGGGATCATGGAGACTGCATAGATCAGCGGCGTGGCCGAACGGATGCGCAGGATCGAGATCCGCGAAATCGCCCACATCGCGCCCAGGCCAACCGCGAAGCGCGCCCCTTGGGCGAACACCAGGCCGTCACCTCCAGCGCTCTTGAGCACGGCCAGGCCCATCAGCATCAGCGCGGCCAGGGCCAGGCACAGCACCCAGTCCAGCGAGCTGCTGAAGCGGACGGCCATGTCGACCGCCCAGCGCAGGAAGACCTTCATCGTGGCCGCTCCGGTGCGGTCGGGGGTGGGGTGGCACTGGGAACGGGTGCACCGGGGTCCGGCGCGGGCGCGGGCGCAGGCAGGCCCACCACCACCGGCATCAGCTCCAGCGCAGCCACGGCGGCGTCGCCCGCCTCGCGCACGGCGCCATCGCCGCCATCGAAGGCGGTGATCCCGATCGCGGTCGTGCCGCGCTCGCTGTCCAGCGGCTCCAGGCCATCGGGCATTTTGCCGAGCAGCCAGGCGTCGAAAATCTTGCGTGCGATGGGCGCCGCGGCGGAGCCGCCGTAGCCGCCGCCCTCGACCGCGATCGCCACGGCGATCACTGGATGGTCGGCCGGCGCGAAACCCACGAACAGCGCGCGATGGCGCAGATGCAGTGGCAGGCTGCGCGGGTTGACCGCTGCCGTACCGCGCCGGCTGATCACCTGTGCCGTACCGGTCTTGCCCGCCATCACGTACGGCGCGCCTGCGGCCGCACGCGCGCCGCTGCCGCCGGGCTGCATGGTGCCCATCATGCCCTCGCGCACCGCCTGCAGATTGCTCGGCGTGGGGCTGATCGGCTTGCTCTCGCCCGGCGGCGTGGCCGTCCAGTCCGCATCGAAACCGGCGCGCTGCTGCATCACCAGATGCGGCTGGCGCAGCTGGCCATCGGCGATGCCGGCCACGCCGTGCACCAGCTGCAGCGGGGTGACCTTCCAGTCGCCCTGGCCGATGCTGACGTTGACCGTATCACCGGGATACCAGCGCTCTTTGCGTGCCTTGAACTTGGCCGCCGGCGAGGGCAGGATGCCGCCGATCTCGCCGGTCAGATCGATGCCGGTCGGTGCGCCGAACCCGTAGTAGCCCATGTAGTGGTCGAAGCGATCGATGCCCAGATCCAACGCCAGCTTGTAGTAGTACGTGTTGACCGACTGGGTGATCGACTTGCGCAGATCGGTCCAGCCATGCCCGCCACGGTTGGCATCGCCCCAACCGCGGGAGGTGCCCGGCAGATAGAACATGCCGGTGGACAGGATCTTGTCTTCCGGTCTGCGCACGCCACTGTCCAGGCCGGCCAGGCCGATCAGCGGCTTGATCGTCGAACCGGGCGCGACGCCGCCCAGCACCAGGCGGTTGAACTGCGGCCGCGAGGGGTTGTCGTTGAGCGCCTTGAAATCGGCATGCGAGATGCCGTTGACGAACAGGTTGGGGTCGTAGGACGGCAGGCTGACCATCGCCAGCACTTCGCCGGTGCGCGGGTCCATCGCCACCGCCGCCCCTTCGAACTCGCCGAAGGCGGCGACCATCGCGCGCTGCAGATCGGCATCGATGGACAGGCGAAGATCGCTGCCCGACTGCGCCGCGACCCGGCCGATGGTGCGGATCGCCCGGCCCTGCACGTTGGTCTCGACCTGCTCGTAGCCGACCTTGCCGCGCAGCTGCTGCTCGTAATAGCGCTCCAGCCCGGACTTGCCGATGTGGGTCAGCGCCGCATTGCCCTCGCCCAGCATCTCCAGATCCTTGTCATCGACCCGGCCGACGTAGCCGATGATGTGCGCGAACAGATCGCCGTACGGATAGCGACGGGTCAGGTACGGCTCCAGCTCCACGCCGGGGAAGCGCCAGCGGTCCACCGCGAAGCGCGCCATCTCCTCATCGGTGACACGCAGCTTCAGGGTGACCGGCAGGAAACTGCGACGGGCCTTGCGCGACTTGTTGAAGGTCTCGATGTCTTCCGGGCTCAGCGCGAGGATCTTCGACAGGCCCGCCAGGGTGGCGTCCATGTCCTTGACCTTGTCCGGGGTGATGTCCAGGCGGAACGCCGGCACGTTCTCGGCCAGCAGCCGGCCGTTGCGGTCGTAGATCATCCCGCGCCCCGGCACCACCGGCCGCGGCTTGATCCGGTTGGCCTCCGAGCGCGTGGCGTAGATGTCGTGGTCCATCACCTGCAGCTTGAAGTACCACCCCCCCAGGCCGAACAGGCACACCAGCACGCCAAGGAAGCCCAGCGCGGCACGGCGCCGGAACTGTTCTGCCTCGGCATGCGGATTCTTGGCCTGGCGGCGCATGTACATGTCAGCGCCCGCGTCGCCCGAAGCGCAGCGCGTCCAGCAGCACGAACACCAGCGGCCACAGCGCCATGCCCAGCAGCGGCGCCCACCAGTACGACCACGGCAGGGTCGGCTCGCCGACCACGATGTGCACCACCGCGCTGACGATGCGGTCGTTGAACAGCAGGCCGCCGATCGCCAGGATCTGCTGGGACATCGGGAAGAAGCGGATCCGCGCGCGGAAGCGCTGCAGGATGAAGGTCAGGATCACCAGCCGCAGCGCCTGCTCGCCGAGCACGCCGCCATAGAGCAGATCGGCGATGACGCCGCTCGCGAAGGCGATGCCCAGCCCGACCCGGTCCGGTGTCTCGATCACCCAGTACGCCAGCACCAGTGCCAGCCAATACGGACGCAGCGGCTGCAGCAGCGCCGGCAACGGCAACAGGCCCAGCAGCAGCGCCACGACCAGACTCACCGGCAGCACCCAGGGTTTGTCGCGCAGGCGGCTCATCGTTGTTCCTCCGGCGGCGCGGTGCCGGTTTCGGGCGCGGGCGCGGGCGCAGGCGCGGCTGCGGCACGACGCGGCGTCACCGGTACCGGCGCGGACGGACCGGGCCGGTTGGCCTGCGGTGCATTGGCGGGCGCCGTCGCAGGTGCCGTGGTGGCCGGGGATGAACTCAGCGGCGCCGCAGCCGGGCCACCGGCCTCGCCCGCGTCGCGACGCAGGTTCGGCGGAATGCGGATCGCCTCGCCCGGGCGCAGCAGCAACACGTCGCGACCGCGGTCGAGCTGGGCGGCCGGCTTCAGCTCGCCGACCAGGAAGGCATGCGTGTCATCCGGCCGCAGCGCGGTGATGCTGCCGACCGGGAACCCGGCCGGGAAGCGCCCACCCAGCCCTGAGGTCACGATCTCATCGCCCACTTCCACCCCGGCACTGAGCGGAATGTCGCGCAGCTCCAGGGTGTCGCCGCGACCGTAGACGATCAGACGCACGCCGTTGCGGGCCACGGTAACCGGCACGGCATGGTCGGGGTCGGTGAGCAGCAGCACGGTCGCGCTGTTGCCGGTGGTGGCGATCACCTGGCCCATCAGGCCACCGGCATCGATCACCGCCTGGCCGACATGCACGCCATCGCGGGTGCCGGCGGCCAGCACCAGCCGCTGGCGCACCGGGTCCAGGTCGATATCCAGGATCGGGGCGAGCTGTACGTCCAGTCCGCTGCGTTCGGCCACGTTGAGCAGCTCGCGCAGCTGGGCGTTGTCCAGCGCGGCGGTCTGCAGGCGGGTCAACCGCGCATTGGCGATCAGCAACTGGTTGCGCAGTTCGCGGTTCTCGGTGACGAGCTGGCCGTGGCTGGCGGCGTTGTCCTTGACCTGCGTACCCAGGCGCCCCGGCAGGCCGGCCAGCGCCCATACCGGCTGCACCAGCACGTTGGCCTGCGCGCGCAGGCGCGACAGCCAGCCCGCCTGGTCATCGAGCACGATCAAGGTGATGGCCAACGCCAGGTAAGCGAGCAGGCGCAGCGGACTGGCGGCATCGCCCTGGCGGGAGGCTACGGGAGGACCGGCGTAAGGCGGCACAGGCGTCGACTGGAAATAATGTGGATGAAGCGCGCGGAACAAGAGCGCAGCGGGAACAGCATGCGACAACGCCCCGGCGAGGTGACGCCCGGCAAGCGACGCTTGCCGGAGGCATCACGCCGCAGAGGCGCGTCTACGATACACGGCCGGTACGGCTCACTCCGGCGCAAAGAACTCGTTGCCGTGCATGTCCACCAGCTCCAGCGCACGACCACCACCGCGGGCCACGCAGGTCAGCGGGTCATCGGCCACCTGCACGTGCAGGCCGGTTTCCTCGGAGATCAGGCGGTCCATGTCGCGCAGCAGGGCGCCACCACCGGTCAGCACGATGCCGCGCTCGGCGACGTCGGCACACAGTTCCGGCGGGGTCTGCTCCAGCGCCAGCTTGACCGCGCTGACGATGCCCGAGAGCGGCTCATGCAGGGCTTCAAGCACTTCGTTGGAGTTGATCTTGATCATCTTCGGCACGCCCTCGGCGAGGTTGCGGCCGGAGATTTCCATCTCGATCACTTCCGCCTGCGGGTAGGCGCAGCCCAGCTCGACCTTGATCCGCTCGGCGGTCGCTTCACCAATCAGCATGCCGTGGTTGCGGCGCACGTAGTTGGTGATCGATTCGTCGAAGCGGTCGCCGCCGATACGCACGGAGGCCGAGTAGACGATGCCGTTGAGGGAGATCACGGCCACTTCGGTGGTGCCGCCGCCGATGTCGATGACCATCGAGCCGCGCGCCTCGGTGACCGGCATGCCGGCGCCGATCGCAGCGGCCATGGGCTCTTCGATCAGGAACACATCACGCGCACCGGCCTCTTCGGCCGATTCCTTGATCGCGCGGCGCTCGACCTGGGTCGAGCCGGCCGGCACGCAGACCAGCACGCGCGGGCTCGGGCGCAGGAAGCGCGACTTGTGGACCTTCTTGATGAAGTGCTTGAGCATCGCCTCGGTGTAGGTGAAGTCGGCGATGACGCCATCCTTCATCGGGCGGATGGTGGTGATATGACCCGGGGTACGGCCCAGCATCTGCTTGGCCTCGGCGCCCACGGCAGCCACGGAACGGGTACCACCGATGGCACGGTCCTGGCGCACGGCCACGACCGACGGCTCGTTCAGCACGATCCCCTGCCCACGCACGTAGATGAGGGTGTTGGCCGTGCCCAGGTCGATGGACAGGTCATTGGAGAACATGCCACGCAGTTTCTTGAACATCTGGGAGTTGATCCTGAGGGGTGTCGCGCCCAACGCGGGATGGCGAAAAAATGGGCAGAATTCGAGGCCGACAAGCCTAGCAATCCCCCTGTGCGCGAGCAAGGACAAATCTGGCCGAAAGCCAGCCTTCACGGCCATTCAGGCCAATCCGGACAGCCCGGGTTCTGGCCCAAAGCCGCCCTACCCGTTAACCTTTGCGCCGCAGGGCGCCGCAGGGCGCCGTTTCGTTGCCCGCCCAACGGGCCTCAAACCCCCTTCCGCATAGGCCTTACTCGATGTCCGCTTTGATCTGTGGTTCTCTTGCCTTCGACACCATCATGGTGTTCCCGGACCAGTTCAAGAATCACATCCTGCCGGACAAGGTGCACATCCTGAATGTGTCGTTCCTGGTGCCGCGCATGCGTCGTGAATTCGGCGGTTGCGCCGGCAACATCGCCTACAACCTGTACCTGCTGGGTGGCGAGCCGATCCCGATGGGCACGGTGGGTTCGGATTTCGGCCCGTACCGCGAGTACTTCCAGGGCCTGGGCATCGACCTGAGCCGGGTCAAGGTGATCGATGAGCTGTTCACCCCGCAGGCGTTCATCACCACCGATCACGACAACAACCAGATCACCGCCTTCCACCCGGGCGCGATGATGCGGTCCTACGAGAACCACGTGAAAGACGTGCCGGGCGTAACCCTGGGCCTGGTCGGCCCGGATGGGCGCGAGGGCATGATCCAGAACTCGCAGGAATTCTTCGAGGCCGGCGTGCCGTTCATCTTCGACCCGGGCCAGGCCATGCCGCTGTTCAACGGCCCGGAGCTGCGCACCTTCATCGAGCAGGCCGACTACGTCGTCGTCAACGACTACGAGTCCAACCTGCTGCAGGAGCGCACCGGCTGGGATGAACAGGCGATCGTGAGCCGGGTCAAGGCCTACATCACCACCCGTGGCCCCAAGGGCGCGGTCATCCACACCCCGGAAAAGACCTATGACATCCCGCCGGCGCACGAGCGCCGCGTGGTCGATCCGACCGGCTGCGGCGATGCGTTCCGCGCCGGCCTGATCTACGGCATCGAGAAGGGCTACGACTGGCTGACCATCGGCCGCATGGGCAACCTGATGGGCGCGCTGAAGGTCGAGCACCCGGGCACCCAGAACCAGCGCTTCACGTTCGATGAGTTCAATGAGCAGTTCAAGCAGCAGTTTGGTTACGCGTTGAACGCGTAACCAAACTGCCCGCGCATTCCACCTTATCCCCCCGCCTTCGGCGCGCCCCCTTGAGCCGACTGCGCCTGTGGCGCAACCGGCCCGCGCATCCCACCTTATCCCCCCGCCTTCGGCGCGCCCCCTTGAACATCAAGGGGGCTCTCCACCAGAGGGTGAAGCGCGAGACGATGGGGGGGGGTAGAGCCAGGCCACGCCTGGCTGCTGTTCGGGTCCACCGTCAGCAGAGCATGCGGCAGGCCTTGTCCGGTGCGATCAGGCCAAAACCCGCTTACCTTCCCATGCCGCCAGCACCTGCCCGCAATCGGCCAGGTGCCAGCAGGCCATGCCCGGCCAGGGGTTGTCCGGGGTGTTGACCAGCACGGTGCGGGTGCCGGCGGCACGGCCGCATTCCAGGTCGAAGCGGTAGTCGCCGACCATCACCACCTGGGCAGGATCCACCTGCCAACGCTCAACGAAATAGCGCAGGCCCGCCGGTGACGGTTTGGGCTCGGCTTCGTCGCGGCCGATGATGTCCTCTCGGGCGAACACGTCCCCGACACCGATCGCCTGCAGGGTCACCTCGGCGAGTTCGCGTGCGTTGCGGGTCAGGATGCCCAGCCGGCAGCCCGCGGCGTGCAGCGCGCGGATCAGGGCGACGGCGCCGGGGGCGGGCTGCGCCGCCCCGGCCAGCGCACGTTCGTGTGCGAGCAACCACGCATGCTTGGCCGCGGCCTCCTCGGCCGGCAGCGCGGCCAGATGGGTGAGGATGTCGTCGTCCGGGGGAATCGCAAGGTCACGTTTGATGCGCTGGAAATCGTGTACCGCCACGGTCAGCGTACCGTCCATGTCGAACACCCAGTGACGGATCGCCGGCAGGCCGCTCACTTCCACCACTGCGGCATGCGGCTGGCATCCACACCACCGGTTTCGAACACGGCCGTGCGCGTGCCACCGGCCTTGACCGGGAACTCGATGCTGATCACCTTGGCCTTGCGCGCCAGGTTCCACAGCGCTTTCTGGTCGGTGATGAACATCGCGATCGCTTCATCTGTATCCGGCCGCCAGGCGGCCATGGACACCGGCTTGCCATCGTCGACGGTCACCTTGACCTGGCACTTCGGGCAGCGGAAATCGCCGGCCTGCAGCACGAGGTACGCATGGCGCTTCCATTCGGGATGATCGCGGAACACGAGCTGCACCGGCTTGGCACCGCTGCCATCCACGTCCACGCGCTCCTTGCTGTAGATCTGCGCCGAGGACTGGATGCCCTTGGTGCCCACCGGGATCTGGTTGTACTGCCACAGGGCCTGCAGACGGCGCGTCTCGCGCGCGGCCTCGGCCTTGGCCTTGACCTCGGCATAGCCCGGTTCGATCCGGGCGGCGACGTCGGTGTCCTTGTACTGGTCCAGCAGCGAGCCACCGTGGATGCGGGCACGCTCCCAATCCTGCGCGGCGACCGCCATGTCGTACTGCTTGGCTACGCCTTCGGCCTTTTCTTCCTGCTGCGCCTTGGCGGCAGCCGCGGCGGCTTCCTGCGCCTGGCGCTCGGCCTCGGGGTTGCTGCAGGCCGCCAGCGCGAAGGCGCAGGCCGCTACCAGGATCAGTCGTTTCATTGCGTGCTCCGTGTTGGACGATGACGCGCCGGGCGCCTGAGCCTACTTTATCGCCAAGCGCGTCATGCCGGTGCGGAGCCGCACGGTGCCGATCTCACTTCGTTGTCGGCTGTCCTTCGCGCCACCACTGGGTCGACGGTGCCGGCGTGCGGATATCCAGGCGTTCGCCCATGTGCGGCGCAGTCAGCGCCACGCCCTGTTCCTGCGCCAGCGCGGTGATGCGTTCGAACGGTTCGGTCCACGGATGCAACGCGAGGTCGAAGGTACCGTTGTGGATCGGCATCATTACCTTGCCACGCACGTCCAGATGCGCCTGCAGGCTCTGTTCGGGCTGCATGTGCACATCCGGCCACTGCGCATCGTAGGCACCGGTCTCGATCATGGTCAGGTCGAACGGGCCGTAGCGCTCGCCGATGCGGGCAAAGCCGTCGAAGTAGCCGGTGTCGCCGCTGAAGAAGATCCGGGTACGCCCGGTGTCGATCACCCACGACGCCCACAGCGTGCGGTTGCCGTCGGCGAGGGTGCGGCCGGAGAAGTGCTGGGCCGGGGTCGCGACGATTTTCAGGCCCTCCACGCGGGTGTCCTGCCACCAGTCCAGCTGCACGACCTTCGCGGCCGGTACGCCCCACCCGATCAGGCGGTCGCCAACGCCGAGCGCGGTGACGAAGTGCTGCACCTTGGGCGCGAGCGCGAGGATGGCATCGTGGTCGAGGTGATCGTAGTGGTCGTGGGAGATGATCACGCCGGTGATGGGCGGCAGTTCGTCGATGGTGAGCGGCGGCGCATGGAAGCGCTTGGGGCCCATGAACGACATCGGCGAGGCACGTTCGGCGAAGACCGGGTCGGTCAGCCAGAAATGGCCGTCCAGCTTCATCAGCATCGTCGAGTGACCCAGTCGCCACAGGCTGTCGTCGGGCGCGTCGAGCAGGGCCTGGCGGCTCAGCGCCTGCACCGGAATCGGGGCCAGCGGAGTGGCGTCGGCGGGCTTTTCGAACAGCATTTTCCACATCACGCCCAGCGTGCCGACGAAGCCCAGCGCGCTCTTGCCTGCGGGATTGTGGAAGTGCCCGTCGCCGAATTGCGGCGACTGGTCATAGGCGGCCGCCGGGCGGGCACCGCAGGTCAACAGGCCAATGGACATGGCGATCAACACCGTCAGAAGGAGGAGGAATCGAGGCAGGCGACGTTTCATGCGGGGCTTGCCCTGGAAAGTACACCGGCGAGTTTACTTGCCTTTTCCGAAAAGTAAACTGAACGGTGTAAAATAATCCGCATGAGCGCCCCCGACCGTCCCAGCCGCCTCACCGACCGTAAACGCGAGGCCATCCTCCGCGCCGCGGTGGCAGAGTTCCGCGAATTCGGCTTTGCCGGCACCAGCATGGATCGCATCGCGGCCACGGCCGAGGTGTCCAAGCGCACCGTGTACAACCACTTCGCCAGCAAGGACGAGTTGTTCACCGCCATCCTGTGGCAGCTGTTCGAGGCCAGCCAGGCGCTGGCTGTCGTGCCCTACGACCCGGCACGGCCGCTGCGCGATCAACTGTTGCTGTTCGCGGCGCGCAAGATGCACCTGCTCGACGACCCAGGCTTCATCGATCTGTCCCGGGTCGCGATGGCCGAACTGGTCCATGCCCCCGAGCGCGCGCGCGCGATGATGGACAAGCTGGCCGAGAAGGAAGAAGGCCTGACCGGCTGGATCCGCGCGGCCCAGGCCGATGGCCGGCTGCGCACGGACATGCCGCCGGCCGACGCCGCGCACCAGTTGCAGGCGATGCTCAAGGCCTTTGCGTTCTGGCCGCAGATCACCTTCGGCCAGCCACCGCTCACGCCGGCACAGCAGCAGCAGGTGATGCACGACTGCGTGGACATGTTCCTGGCGGTCCGCGCGGTGTGAGCGCCGGCGCCCAGGCATAAAAAAACGGCGGGTTTCCCCGCCGTTTTTCGTTCAACCGATGCGTCTGGCGATTACGGCTTGGCCGTGCCCGCCTCGGCCTTGTCCAGCATGTCCTGCACCGAGCCCGTGGTGATCGGGTGGTAGCCCGGCTTGGCCTTGGCGAAGGCGGCCTTGGCGAAGGCCAGGCCTTCCGGTGTCTTCACCAGTTCGGCGTAGATCGGCATGATCAGCTTGCGACGGCCGACGCGCTCGATGAACGCACCGGCGGCTTCGTTCGCTTCGCTGTAGCCGCTGCGGATCGTCAACGGATACCAGCGCATCGCGATCTCGCCGTTGGCGGTACCGGTGAAGTGGTAGGCCTTGTCCAGCGCGGCCAGCTTCTCCACCGGCAGGGTCTTGCCCAGGCCGTCGATGAAGTGCACCCATTCCTGGGTGCCCCACTCGCCGGTGATCTGCGCGTTGGGCAGCGTGTTGCTGCCCTGCCAGGCGATGCGGGCGGTATCGACGATGGAGAAGTTGCGCGAGCGGGCCTTGGTCGCGAACGACGGAATGCCCGGCTCGTCCAGCCATGCCTTCAGCTCGGCGTCGCTGACGGCGCCGGGCTTCTTGGACAGCAGGTTCTTCTTCAGGTACTCGACGAACTGGTCGGTGTTCGCGCTCTGGAAGGCATGGTCATCGAACCAGCCCCGCAGGAACGGATCGAAGGTTTCGCGGCCGAAGCGCTGTTCCAGGAACTGCAGGAACCAGGCGCCCTTGACGTAGGCGACCTGGCTCAATGCCTCGTCCGGGTCACGCTCGCTCAGCGGCGGCAGGGCGAGGGCCTGGTCGGCCGCGCTCATGTCCTTCACTTCGGCGAGCAGATCGTTCTGGTCGATCTCGCGCTCCATCTCGGCCATTTCCTGGCCGTACAGCGCCTCGGTGATGCGGCCCTGCACGTAGGTGGTGAAGCCCTCGTTGAGCCAGATGTCCTTCCAGCTGGCGTTGGTCACCAGGTTGCCCGACCAGCTGTGTGCCAGTTCGTGGGCCACCAGCGAGACCAGCGACTTGTCGCCGACGATCACGGTCGGGGTAGCGAAGGTCAGGCGCGGGTTTTCCATGCCACCGAACGGGAACGACGGCGGCAGCACCAGCATGTCGTAGCGGCCCCAACGGTATTCGCCGTAGAGCTTCTCGGCAGCGCCGATCATCTTCTCGGTGTCTTCGAACTCCTTGGCGGCCTTGCCGACCATGGTCGGTTCGGCCCACACGCCGGAGCGGCCGGAGATCGGCTCGAACACCAGGTCGCCGGCGGCGATGGCCAGCAGGTAGGACGGGATCGGCTGCGGCATCTTGAAGGTGTAATCACCATCACGCGCGGCCTTGGGATCGTTGTCGGCGCTCATCAGCACCATCACGTCCGGGCGCGAGGTGACATGCGCGCTGTAGGTGAAGCGCACGCTCGGCGTGTCCTGCAGCGGCACCCAGGAACGGGCGTGGATGGCCTGGGACTGGCTGAACATGAAGGGCAGCTTCTTGCCCTCGGTCATCGACGGCTCCAGCCACTGCAGGCCCGAGGCGGTCGGTGCGGTGTGATAGGTGATCACGACCTTGGCCGGCTGATCCGGCGTCTCGATGCTCAGCTTGCTGCCGAACACCTTGTCGGCCGGTGCCAGCACGAACGGCAGCGGTGCAGCCTTGCCGTCGGCGGCGATCGCCTCGACCTTCTCCACGGTCAGCTCGCGGGTGTCCAGCACCAGCTGCTTGGCGGCCTTGTCCTTCCACTCCAGCGTGTAGGTCGCGGTGCCGCCGATCTGCTTGCTGTCGAAATCCAGCTTCAGGTCCAGCGCGATGTCCTTGACGACGACCTTGTCCGGCTCGGCGTACGAACTTTCATCGTGGCTGCGGCTGTCGGCTTTCATGGCAGTGCTCGCCGGGGCGGTGGCAGTGGGATCGACGGTCGGAGCCGCCGGTTCTTTGGAGCAGCCGGACGCCAGGGCGACGGCCAGGGGAATCAACAGGAACGGAGATCGCATGAACGGGACCGATCAGGGTGAAACGACCAGTTTACCCCCTGTCCCCGACGCCCGCGCAGGCCATGCGTGGCGGTTCGCGCATTCAGTCCTCGGCGCGCAACAGGCGCCCGCCCCCGGCGTACTTGGCCCGGTACATCGCCGCATCGGCACGCCGGTAGGCCTCGCGCAGGTCATCGCCGGGGCGATACGCGGCCGCGCCGGCGCTGGCGCGTACCGGCGGGTCGCCGGCACGCGCGGGCGCGGCCAGCTGCGCCAGCCAACGCGTCACCCGCTCGCCGGCCTCGTTGCCATCGGCGTGTACGGCCAGCAGGAACTCATCGCCGCCCCAGCGCCCGATCCAGTCCGGGCCGCGCAGCCACTGTCGCGCGGTCTCCACCAGCCGCACCAGCACCTGGTCGCCGGCCAGATGGCCGTGGGCGTCGTTGATCGGCTTGAGGTTGTCCAGATCGACCACGAACAGGGTCAGCGGACGGGCCTTCTCGCTGGCCCAGGCGGCGGAATCGGCCAGCGCCTGCTCGCAGCCGCGCCGGTTCAGGGCCTGGGTGAGCGGATCGAGCAGCACACTGCGACGCAGATCACGCAGGCCGGCGTCCACGCCATGCAGGTTGCGGTTGATGCTGCGCAGCAGCCGGCCGATCTCATCGTGGCCCAGATCGGGCAGATGCGGCAGGCGCTGCTCGTCGTAGTAGGCCTCCAGCGCATCGGCGGCCTGGCGCAGCGGCGCCATCAGGCGGTACAGCGCCATCATCGCGATCGCCGTGCCGAGCAGCGTGGCCAGCAGGACCACGCCGACCACGGTCCACATCACGCCGCGCGCGTAATGGCCGGTGGCGGCCATCCACACCAGCAGGACCAGCAGCGGCACGTGCAGGCCAAGGAAGACCACCGCCATCAGCTTGGCGGTGAACGAGCGGGGAAACACACGGGCAAGCCCGCGGTACAGACGCATGGCAGGCCCTCTTCGACAGCCTGCCTGCAGTGTGGCCGAGCTCCCTCAGCGGGAACCGGACCTCTGTCTCAAAGTTTGTAGCCGGAGTGAATCGAAACGATGCCGCCGGTCAGGTTCTTGTAATGGCAGCGCTCGAAACCGGCCTCGGCCATCATGGTTTTGAGCTGCTCCTGCGGCGGATGCTTGCGGATGCTCTCGGCCAGATACTGGTAGCTGTCGCCATCACGCGCGAACAGCTGGCCCAGCTTGGGCAGGATCTTGAACGAGTGGAAATCGTAGATCGGCTTGAACCAGTCGGCGGTGACTTCCGAGAACTCCAGCACGCGCGCCTGGCCGCCCACCTTGAGCACGCGATGCATCTCGCGCAGGCCGGCTTCCTTGTCGGTGACGTTGCGCAGCCCGAAGGCAATCGTGACCAGATCGAAGCTCGCATCCGGGAACGGCAGCGCCTCGGCGTTGCACTGCACGTAGTTCAGGCCTGCGACCAGGCCGCGGTTGGTCAGCCGGTCACGGCCGACGGAGAGCATGCCGGCGTTGATATCGCCCAGCACCACTTCACCCTCGTCACCCACCCGCTCCTTGATCAGCGCGGCGATATCGCCGGTGCCGCCGGCCAGATCCAGCACGCGGTCGCCCGGCTTCACCTGCGCGGTGGCCACGTAGTAGCGCTTCCACGCCCGGTGGATGCCCAGGCTCATCAGATCGTTCATCAGGTCGTAGCTGCGCGCGACCGAGGTGAACACTTCGCCCACCAGCTTCTGCTTGTCCTTCGCAGCGACATCGCGGAAGCCGAAATGGGTGGTGCCAGTCTTGTAGGGGGATTCGCTCATGGGGACGATTATCGCACCGCCGGCGCCGTTGCGGCAGGCCGCCCACTATCATGGGGGCCTTCACGTTCCTGGATTGCGCATGATCACCACCCCCGACTACGCCGCCCTGCTCGAAACCGCCATCGCCGAAGCCCGCCAGGGCCTGGCCGAAGGCGGCATCCCGATCGGCGCCGCGCTGTACCACAACGACGGCCGCCTGCTCGGCTGCGGCCACAACCGCCGCGTCCAGGAAGGCGACCCCTCGGTGCACGGCGAAACCGATGCCTTCCGCAAGGCCGGCCGCCAGCGCCGCTACCAGGACACCATCATGGTCACCACCCTGGCCCCGTGCTGGTACTGCAGCGGGCTGGTGCGCCAGTTCAACATCGGCACCGTGGTGGTGGGCGAGTCGGTCACCTTCCAGGGCGGCATCGAGTGGCTGCGCGAGAATGGGGTCAAGGTGATCGACATGCAGAGCCAGGCATGCATCGACCTGCTTGGCGGCTTCATCAGCGCCCATCCCGAGGTCTGGAACGAAGACATCGGCGAATAAGAAACACCACCGTTCCGCGCGGATGCGCGCGGAACCTGCCCGCGTGATGCCAATACGCAGCGCGCGGGTGCTGCAACGTTCTGAATGCTTCAGTGAGCAAGGCGGCACGCAAGGCCCTGTGCCATGGGTGTATGCACGTGACACCCTCACGCGCCGCACACCGCCGTGGGACATCGCGAACACGCCGCACTAACAACCGCGCTGCATGAACGTCTTAAGGTGGTTGCACAGGGGGCACCATCGTCGAGGAGACGTCATGCATGCCCAAACCCGCCGCACCTCCTCCGTCGAACCTGCGTTGATGGACGCGTGGGAAAGACTGCAGGTGCACTACGTACGCCACCAAAACGCCGCGCCTTTCTGGGATGCCTACCAGGCCATCCAGGAAGAGTTGACGCGGTCCCATCCTCATCATCGCGTCGCCGTCTGCAACCGGCTGGCGACGCTGGCCGAACGCCTGGGGGTGGTCCACCACGCGCATCTGCTGGGCGAACAACGGGGCGAACGCCGCCACACCGGCTCCACATCGCCATGACATCACATGCACCGCGCCCTACGCCATCATCCAGATTCCCTTCTTCCCATATTGAAGTGACCATGTCCTCCGCCCAGATCTCCATCCCTGCCGTCATCGATGTCGACGCCGAAGTCAGCTACTGGCGCCAGCGTCACGCCGACGGCAACCTCGGGACGGGCTCATTCGGCCATTACGTGCCGTGGATCAAATTCGCCTGCGATTCGCTGATCACGCAACCGCGTGCAAGTGATGAGGAGCGCGATGAAATGTTCCAGACTCATTACGCGCTGCAGATCATGCCGCGCCTGTCCGAAGACCAGGCCCGTCAGTTCGTTGACCAGTGCTGGGAACACGTTTACCTCGCCGGTCGCCAGGACCAGGCATCGCGCCCGCGGCTGCATGCCCGCGTCTGACCTGCGCCGGCTGCACAGCGCCTGCACGGCGCCCCACCAATGATGCAGGCACCTCGGCTCCCACCTGTCGTGCCTCATGAAACTGCGCAGTCTCTTCAATCTTGTCGCCAAGAAGGCGTCCTATGCGGCAGGAACGCCGTGGACCTTCCTGGCGGCGGTGACGATCGTGGTCATCTGGGCCTTGAGCGGCCCGATCTTCCGGTTCAACGACACCTGGCAGCTGGTGATCAACACTGGCACCACCATCATCACCTTCCTGATGGTGTTCCTGATCCAGCACAGCCAGAACGCGGATACCGCTGCGATCCAGATCAAGCTCGATGAGCTGATCCGCGCGACGAAAGCGGCCAACAACGAACTGCTCGATCTCGAAGAGCTGGACGAAGAGCGCCTGGAAGAAATCCGCCGCGAATACGAACGGATGGCCCGCGAAGCAGGCAGCGCATTGGATCGCGCGCGCCGCTGCCACGGCGATGGCCGGGCAGACGATCCCTGAGCGGCGCAGGTGCGGCAACGTGGCCGCACCCGCGTGGATCATTCACCCGCGCTCGTGCCAACCGCCGCCGAGCACCTTGTACAACGCGACCTGATTGGATTGCCGGGCCAGCTGCGTGCTGACCAGCGACTGCCGTGCGGTGTACGCCGTACGGCGTGCATCCAGCAGGGTCAGGAAGCTGTCCAGGCCGGCGTCATAGCGTGCCTGCGACAACCGCTGCGCCTGCTCCGCCGCCGCCACCAGCGCCTGCTGCGACGACAACTGCGCATCCAGACTCTCGTTGAGCGCCAGTGCATCGGCCGCCTCGCGGAAACCGACCTGGATCGCCTTCTCATACTGCGCCAGCGCGATATCGCGATCCGCCGTGGCCATGCCCAGATTGGCGCGCAGCTTGCCGCCCTGGAAGATGGGCAGGTTGAGCTTGGGAATGAAGCTCCACACGCGCGTGCCGCCGTCGAACAGCCCCGACAGCTCCGACGAGGCCGACCCGATGTTGCCGGTCAGGCTGATCGACGGGAAGAACGCCGCGCGCGCCGCACCGATGTTGGCGTTGGCCGAGAGCAACACGTGCTCGGCCGCCATCACGTCCGGCCGCTGCAGCAGCACATCGCCCGGCATCCCGGCCGGCAGCGGCCGCACGCTGGCGACCTCGGTCACCTCCGCCTGCGGCAGCAGCGAGGCATCGATCGGCCCACCGGCCAGCAGCACCAGCGCGTTGCGATCCTGCGCGACCTGCCCGGCAAAGCGCGCCACATCGGTGCGCGCGGTTTCCACCAGGGTACGGGTCTGGCTCAGTTCCAGCGCCGAGGCGCCACCGAGCTGACGGCGGGCCTCGGTCAGGCGCAGCGAATCCTCATAGGTCGCCAACGTCGCCTGCGCGATCCGCAGCTGCTCGCTGTCCGCGCCCAGGGTCAGCCACGCATTGGCCACCTCGGCCACCAGCGACAGCTGCGCACTGCGGCGGTTGGCCGCTTCGGCGAAGTACTGCTGCAGCGCCGCCTGGCTGAGGTTGCGCACGCGGCCGAACAGATCCAGTTCGAACTCGACCACGCCGAGGTTGGCACTGATCTGCTCGGTCACCGGGGCATCGCCGCCACTGCGGGTCATCTGCCCCTGCACACCGACCGCCGGCACGCGGTCGGCGCGCTGGATGCGGTACTGCGCCCGGGCACGCTCGACATTGAGCACGGCCACGCGCAGGTCGCGGTTGTTCTCCAGGGCGTGGGTGATCACCGTCTGCAGGCGCGGATCGACGAAGAAATCGCGCCAGCCGATGTCGGCCACCTCCATCGGTGCGGTGGTCACCGCCCCTGCGGTGGCCGTGCCCGGCCACTGCGCGGGAATCGCCGGGGCGACTTCGGTGCTGCGCGGCTCCAGCGTCGAGCAGCCGGACAGCACCAGGCTCACGGCCAGCGCCAGGCTGGCCATCATGGGCTTACGCATCGGAACCTCCGGCGTTCTTGCCGTACTTCTTGCGATTGAACACGCGCTGCACCACCACGAAGAACAGCGGGATGAAGAACACGCCCAGCAGCGTGCCGACCAGCATGCCGCCGAGCACGCCGGTACCGATGGCCTGCTGTGCACCGGAACCGGCACCAGAGGCGATCGCCAGCGGCAGCACGCCCAGGCCGAAGGCCAGCGAGGTCATGATGATCGGGCGCAGACGGTCACGCACAGCGTGCATCGTCGCCTCGATCAGGCCGGCGCCCTTCTCCAGGTTTTCCTTGGCGAACTCCACGATCAGGATCGCGTTCTTACTGGTCAGACCGACCGTGGTCAGCATCGCCACCTGGAAGTAGATATCGCGCTCCATGCCACGCATGGTGTTGGCCAGCACCGCGCCGAGGATGCCCAGCGGGGCCACCAGCAGCACCGAGGTCGGCACGCTCCAGCTTTCATACAGCGCGGCCAGGCACAGGAACACGATCAGCAGCGACAGCGTGTACAGCAGCGGCGTCTGCGAACCGGCCTGGCGCTCCTGGTAGGACAGCGCGGTCCACTCGATGTCAAAACCGGCCGGCAACTGCTTGGCGAGCTTCTCCACTTCGTTCATCGCATCCCCCGAGGCCACGCCCGGTGCCGGCTCACCCTGGATTTCCATGGCGGACACACCGTTGTAGCGCTCCAGGCGCGGCGAACCGTAGTCCCAGCGCTGGCTGGCGAAGGCCGAGAACGGCACCATCTCACCGGCGGTGTTCTTGACCGACCACAGGTTGAAGTCTTCCGGGTTCATGCGGAACGGCGCATCGGACTGCACGTACACGCGCTTGACCCGGCCACGGTCGATGAAGTCATCGATGTAGCTGCTGCCCCAGGCCGCAGCGAGCGTGGTGTTGACCGCCTCCAGCGACAGGCCCAGCGCACTGGCCTTGCCGACGTCGATGTCGATGCGCAGCTGCGGGGTGTCTTCCTGGCCGTTGGGGCGCACGTTGGCCAGCAGCTTGCTCTGCCCGGCCATGCCGAGCAGCTGGTTGCGTGCGTCCAGCAGCGCCTGGTGACCAGCACCGCTGGTGTCCTTCAGGAAGAAGGTGTAACCCGAGCCGATACCCAGTTCCGGCATCGCCGGCGGCGGGAAGGCGAAGATGAAGGCATCCTTGATCCCGCCCAGCGCCGCCATCGCGCGACCGGTCACCGGCATCGCACCCTGATCGGCATCACGGTCCTTCCAGTCCTTGAGCTTGACGAAGGCCATGCCCGCGTTCTGGCCCATGCCGGCGAAGCTGAAGCCCTGCACCGAGAAGATCGACTCGATCGCGTCGGCCTCGTTCTCCATGAAGTGCTTTTCAAGCTTGTCGATCGATTCCAGGGTGCGTTCCTGGGTGGCGCCGACCGGGGTCTGCACCAGCGCCATCAGGATGCCCTGGTCTTCATTGGGCAGGAACGAACTGGGCAGGCGCATGAACAGCAGGCCCATCACCAGCGCGAGCGCAGCGAACACGCCCATGAAGCGCCACGGACGGCCAAGAATGCCGCGCACGCCACGCTGATAGCCATTGCTGGAACGGTCGAAACCCCGGTTGAACGCGTTGAAGAAACGCCCCGACCAGCCCTTGTGGGCCACGTGGTGCTCGCCCTTCTTGAGCGGCTTGAGCATGGTGGCGCACAGCGCCGGGGTCAGCACGATCGCGACCAGCACCGACAGGGCCATCGCCGAGACGATCGTGGCCGAGAACTGGCGGTAGATGACGCCGGTGGCCCCGCTCATGAAGGCCATCGGCACGAACACCGCCGACAGCACCAGGCCGATGCCGACCAGCGCGCCGGTGATCTGGCTCATCGATTTGCGCGTGGCTTCCAGCGGCGAGAGTCCTTCCTCGGACATGATCCGCTCGACGTTCTCCACCACCACGATCGCGTCATCGACCAACAGGCCGATCGCCAGCACCATCGCGAACATGGTCAGCATGTTCACCGAGAAGCCCAGCGCGGCCAGGATGCCGAACGTGCCCAGCAGCACCACCGGCACCGCGATCGTGGGGATCAGGGTCGCGCGGAAGTTCTGCAGGAACAGGTACATCACCAGGAACACCAGCACGATGGCTTCGATCAGGGTCTTGATGACGCCCTTGATCGAGACCTGCACGAACGGCGTGGTGTCATACGGCACCACCGCCTTCAGGCCGGCCGGGAAGTTCGGCTCCATCTCATCCAGCGCCGCACGCACGCCATTGGCGGTGTCCAGCGCATTGGCGCCGGTCGCCAGCGTGATCGCGATACCCGACGACGGCTTGCCGTTGTAACGGGTCACGAAGTCGTACGACTCCGCACCCAGCTCGACGCGGGCAACATCGGACAGGCGCAGTTCGGCACCGTCCTGCGCGCTGCGCACGATGATGTTGCGGAACTGCTCCGGGGTCTGCAGGCGGTCCTGTGCGTTGATGGTCGCGTTGAGCTGCTGGCCTTTGATCGACGGCGCGCCGCCGAGCTGGCCGATGGCGACCTGCGCGTTCTGCGCGGTGATCGCGGCGATCACTTCGGCAGTGGACAACTTGTAGGTGTGCAGCTTGTTGGGGTCCAGCCAGATACGCATGGCGTACTTGCCACCGAACACCTGGATGTTGCCCACGCCTGGCACGCGGCTCAGCGGATCGACGATGTTGGAGCCGACGTAATCGGAGATGTCGTTGGCATCCATGCTGCCGTCTTCAGAGACGAAGCCGAGCACCTGCAGGAAGCCACTGCTCGACTTCGCGACGTTGATGCCCTGGCGCTGCACTTCCTGCGGCAGCAGCGGCATGGCCAGCTGCAGCTTGTTCTGCACTTGCACCTGCGCGATATCCGGGTTGGTCCCGCTCTCGAAGGTGAGGGTGATGGTCGCCTGGCCGTTGGCCGAGCTGTTGGACGAGAAGTAGATCAGGCCATCCAGGCCTTTCATGTTCTGCTCGATGATCTGCGTCACCGAGTCCTCGACCACCTTGGCCGATGCACCCGGGTAGCTGGCGCTGATCTCGACGGCCGGCGGTGCCACTTCCGGATACATCGACACCGGCAGCTTGAGCACCGCCAGGCCACCGGCGAGCATGATGATGATCGCAATCACCCACGCGAAGATGGGGCGATCAATGAAGAAACGTGCCATGGAATTCTCCGGTTACTGCTGGGCGGCGGGAGCCGCCGGCGCGGCGGCCGGCTTGGCCGGGGCCGCGCCCATTTCGGTGGCCTGCACGGGCATGCCCGGCTGGATCTTCTGCAGGCCTTCGACGATGACCTTGTCACCCGCCTTCAACCCGTCTTCGACCAGCCACTTGTCGCCGAGCGAACGGCTGACCTTGACCTGCCGCACTTCGACCTTGTCGTCCTTGCCGACCACCATGGCGCTGGTATCGCCCTTGGGATCGCGGGCGATGCCCTGCATCGGCACCAGGATCGCGTTGTCGCGCACACCGCTGCCGACCTGGGCGCGCACGTACATGCCCGGCATCAGCACCTGGTCCGGGTTCTCGACCTTGACCCGCAGCGCGTAGCTGCCGGTGGTCGGATCCACGCTGACTTCGGAGAATTCCAGGGTGCCCTTGTGATCGAACTCGGTGCCGTCATCGAGCAGGATCGTCACCGGCAGGGTCTGGTTGTCCTGCAGGCGGCCGCTGGCCAGTTCGCGGCGCAGCTGCAGCAGCTCACTGGCGGACTGGGTCAGGTCGACATAGATCGGGTTCAACTGCTGCACGGTGGCCAGCGCTTCGGCCTGGCCGGCGCTGACCAGCGCGCCCTGGGTCACCGAGGACTTGCCGATGCGGCCGCTGATCGGCGCGGTGATGCGCGCGTACCCCAGCGTCACGTTGGCCGCGTCCAGCGAGGCACGCGCGGCGCCGACATCGGCTTCGGCCTGCTTCAGCGCGGCGATCGCGTTTTCGTTGTCCTGGGTGCTGACCGCCTCGACCTTGGCCAGCTCGCCGATGCGCTTGGCGCTCAGGCGCGCGGCATTGGCGGTGGCTTCGGCGCGGGCCAGCTGGGCACGGGCGCTGTTGGCCTGGGCGCGATAGCTGGCGTCATCGAGCTGATACAGCGGCTGCCCGGCAGTGACCAGGCCGCCTTCGGTGAACAACCGCTTGGCCACGATGCCGTTGACCTGCGGGCGCACTTCGGCCACCAGGAAGGCATTGGTGCGGCCCGGCAGCTCGCGGGTCAGCCCGACCTGCTCGGCTTTCAGGGTGGCCACGGTCACCTGGCCGGGGCCGCCCTGCGGACCCTCCTGCTCACCACCGCCACAGGCGGACACGGTCAGGGCGATCGCGAGGGACAGCGCGAGAAGACGGTACGGGGTTCTTGACATGGCGGTAGGGGCTCGCAGACGGAAAAGGGCGCGCCTGCAGCCCAACTTCCGATAAAAGCGAAGAATGACGACAAACAGGCAGCAAATGACGGCAAATATCCGAAACGAGACCCGCCGGCATGCGCAGGCAGTCCTCGCTGAGGATCAGTGGGGCGCAAATATACATACATGCATGTTTGTTTGTAAAGCGGTACAATTCAGGCCGGTTTCATCCAGCAACTGCACAGCGCAATGGCCAGAAAAACCAAAGAAGAGGCGCAGGCCACCCGCGAGGGCATCCTCGATGCGGCCCAGGTCTGTTTCCATGAATACGGGGTCGCCGGCACCAGCCTGGCGATGATCGGGGCGCGCGCCGGATTCACCCGCGGCGCGGTGTACTGGCATTTCAAGAACAAGACCGAAGTGCTGACCGCGATGATCGATCGCGAGCGCGTCCCGTTCATCGAGCGGCTGCGACGCACCACCTCGGCCAAGCGCACTACACCGATCCTGGACCTGCGCTCGGCACTGCTGGTCTCCTTCCGGGAGCTGGCCGAAGACGAACGCCTGCGCAACATGATGGAAATCATGCTGCGCAATGATCTGTCGGTGGAAAGCCAGGCGATGCAGGTGCTGCAGCTGGAGGCATCGCGCGAGGAGCTGGGTATCTTCGCGGCCGCGTTCCAGCGCGCGCGCGAGTTGGGGCAGCTGCGCGAGGGGGTGGACGTGGACACGGTGGCACGCATCGTGAGCACCAGCCTGACCGGGGTGCTGTATAGCGCGATGCTGGAACCGGAGCTGTTCGAGATCCAGCGCGATGGCGCGCAGACGCTGGATGCGATCCTCAGCGCATTCGTGCAGCCGGGTGTATTCACCCCGGGCGCACCGCCGACCGCCCTGCCAACCGACGACGACGCCTGAGAAAAAAAACGGCGACACCGAAGTGCCGCCGTTCTTCCTACCACCCGATCGTTGCGTGCCGTTACAGGATGTAGCGGCTCAAGTCCGGATCCTGCACCAGCTCACCCAGGTGCGCATCGACGTAGGCCTGGTCGATGCTGATGGTCTCGCCATCGCGGTCCGGGGCTTCATAGCTCAGCGTATCCAGCAAGCGCTCCAGCACCGTGTGCAGGCGGCGCGCGCCGATGTTTTCCTGGCGCTCGTTCACCTGGAAGGCGATCTCGGCCAAGCGGTCCACCGCATCGACCGTGAACTTCATCGAGACGCCTTCAGTCTGCAGCAGCGCTTCGTACTGCTTGGTCAGCGCGGCCTTCGGCTCGGTCAGGATGCGCACGAAGTCCTGCTTGCTCAGCGCGCCCAGTTCCACGCGGATCGGGAAACGACCCTGCAGTTCCGGGATCAGATCGCTGGGCTTGGCCAGGTGGAACGCACCGGAGGCGATGAACAGGATGTGGTCGGTCTTGATGGTGCCGTACTTGGTGGACACATTGGAGCCTTCCACCAGCGGCAGCAGATCGCGCTGCACGCCTTCGCGCGACACATCACCGCCACCGACGTTGTCACCGCGCTTGGCGACCTTGTCGATCTCATCGATGAACACGATGCCATGCTGCTCACAGGCTTCGATCGCAGCGCTGCGAATATCGTCTTCATTGACCAGCTTGCCGGCCTCTTCCTCGATCAGCAGCGGACGCGCGGCCTTGATCGACAGCGTGCGCTTCTGCGCCTTCGCACCGCCCATGCTGGAGAACATCTGGCGCAGCTGCTGCCCCATTTCCTCCATACCCGGCGGGGTCATGATGTCCATGCTGACGTTGGCCGACACTTCCAGTTCGATCTCGCGCTCGTCCAGTTCACCGTTGCGCAGCATGCGGCGGAACTTGATGCGGGTCTCGTTGTCCTGCGCGGACGGTTCGTTGCGCGCGGCCTCGGCATCGAAGCCGATACCGGTGCTGCGGCGCGGCAGCAGTGCATCCAGGATGCGGTCTTCGGCGCGCTCTTCGGCCTGGGTGCGCACGCGGACCTTGGCCTGCTCGCGATACAGCTTGACCGCGGTGTCGGCCAGGTCGCGGATGATCTGCTCCACGTCCTTGCCGACATAGCCGACCTCGGTAAACCGAGTGGCTTCAACCTTGACGAACGGCGCATTGGCCAGCGTGGCCAGGCGACGCGCGATCTCGGTCTTGCCGACGCCGGTCGGGCCGATCATCAGGATGTTCTTGGGCATGACTTCGTTGCGCAGCTCGGCCGGCAGCTGCATGCGGCGCCAGCGGTTGCGCAGCGCGATGGCAACCGCGCGCTTGGCGTCGTGCTGGCCAACGATGTGCCGGTCCAGTTCCTGCACGATCTCGCGCGGGGTCATGGTGGCGGAAGAAACTTCAATCTTGTGCGGCATGGGTGTGCTCACGAGGATATGGGGTGGAATGACGTATCACCGGCCTGCCTGGCAGCGACGTAACGCTGATGTAGAGCCACGCCATGCGTGGCTGACCGGATACCGCAGCCACGCATGGCGTGGCGCTACCGAGCGTTGACCCTCCGGGTCAAAGCTCTTCGACCACCACGTTGCGATTGGTGTAGATGCAGATGTCACCGGCGATGTTGATCGACTCGGTGGCGATCGTGCGGGCATCCAGTTCGGTATGTGCCATCAGCGCGCGGGCGGCAGACAGGGCATAGGAGCCACCGGAACCGATCGCGATGATGCCGTCTTCCGGCTCGATCACATCACCGGTGCCGCTGATGATCAGCGAGGTGTCCTTGTCGGCGACGGCGAGCAGCGCTTCGAGCTTGCCCAGGCGGCGCTCGGTGCGCCAATCCTTGGCCAGTTCCACTGCAGCACGCTGCAGCTGACCGTGCTTTTCCAGCTTGGCCTCGAACAGCTCGAACAGGGTGAAGGCATCGGCGGCAGCGCCGGCGAAACCGGCCAGCACCTGGCCCTCCCGGCCCAGACGGCGCACCTTGCGGGCGTTGCCCTTCATCACCGTGTGGCCAAGGGTGACCTGGCCATCGCCGGCGACGGCGACATGCCCGTTGCGCCGCACCGAGATGATGGTGGTGGCATGAAATACGTTGGGGTTCTGACTGGGGTCCATGGAGCCTCCGGGGTGACAAAGACTGAGGTGGGGTCTCTGCCCGACGCTTCAACCCGCCCCGCCCTGCGCCCGGATGCCGCAGCGGATCGATTCAGCTTTCGTTGCCGCTCTTGCGCCGCTTGGCACGCGGGTGCGCAGCGTCGTAGACCTTGGCCAGATGCTGGAAATCCAGATGGGTATAGATCTGTGTGGTGGCGATATCGGCATGCCCAAGCAGCTCCTGCACACCGCGCAGATCACCGGAGGACTCCAGGATGTGGCTGGCGAAGCTGTGCCGCAGCATATGCGGGTGCACGTGCTTGAACAGGCCCTGGCGCTGGGCGAGCTGGCGGATGCGGATCTGCACGGCGCGCTGGGTGATGGGCCCGCCCTTGCGCCCGGGAAATACCGGTGCGGTTGCCGCGCCGCCGCTGTCGGCGCGCCAGCCCTGCAGCGCGGTGCGTGCATGCGAACCGAACGGCACGCGGCGCTCGCGGTTGCCCTTGCCCAGTACGTTGACCAGCCCGGTGTCGAAATCCAGGTCGCGCCAGATCAGCGCGCACAGTTCGCTCAGGCGCAGCCCGGAGGAATAGAACAGCTCCAGCAGCGCGCGATCGCGCAGGCCGAGCGGTGCATCGGTGGGCAGTTCCACCAGCTGCACGGCTTCATCGGCGTCGAGCACCTGCGGCAGTTTGCGTGGTGCCTTGGGTGCTTTCAGGCCGGTCGCGGGATTGGCCTCGATGCGATGGTGCTTGAGCAACCAGGCATAAAAACTGCGGCAGGCAGAGAGTCGGCGCTGCAGCGACGTCGGTGACAGCCCACGGCGGTGTTCGGCAGCAATGAACTGGCGCAGCTGCGCACTGTCGAGCGTGTCGATCACCGCACCCTGCCCCTCAGCCCACGCCGCGAGTGCGTCCAGGTCGCGACGGTAGGCATCCAGCGTGTGCGCCGACATGCGGCGCTCCACCTGCAGGTGCGACAGGAAGTCCTGCGCGGTACTCACGGCGACTCCCCTCGAAGGAACGTCAGGGCGAGGCGAAGCGCTGCAGCGCTACAACCAGCGATTCGCCCATCATGCGCAGGAACAGCGTGCCCATGCCCGGGTAGAACCGATTGCCGTCGTGGCTGCCGACCGCGATCAGGCCGACACCCGGCAGCGGCAGCAGCGCGCTGGACTGCACTTCCTCGGCGCGCCCGGCGTACAGCACGGTGCTCTTTTCCGGCTGCAGGCGGCCGCAGATCGGTTCGCCGTCCTTGAGGCAATCGCGGAACACACCCAGCAGCGGGCTGCTCTCCTCGATCACCTGCAGCCACGGCGCCTGTTCCAGCCCGGAAACCGGATGCAGCACGATCAGCCGGACCAGATCCCCGGCGAAATCCTCTTCCAGCGAGGCAGCCATCGCCCGCAGGGTGTCCGCCGCCGAGTCCTGTTTCATCAGTGCCAGGGTCAGCTGGTGCGTGCGCACGGCCAAGCGCTCGTTGATCTGCGCGTTGGCGGCCAGATCGGCCAGCCGTCGCGACAGCTCACGGTTCTTGTCGCGCAGCACCTCCAGCTGGTAGCTGGCCAGTGACGCGGTGGGGCCGTCATCGCGCGGCACCACCAGGGTCAGGGCCAGATCCGGGAACTGCTTCAGGAAGGTCGGATGCCGACGCAGCCAGGCGGCTACTTCGTGCGACCCGATTTTCTCGGCGGTCTCGCTCATGCGTTCCACTCTCCATCAAAGACGAAGGCTGCGGGTCCAGACATCACGATCTGTGCATCGTCGGCCGGCCAGCGGATGCGCAGGTCGCCGCCGGGCAGCGACATCGTGGCATCGCGCTGCAGGCGACCGCGCTGCATCATCACTACGGCCGCGGCGCAGGCGCCACTGCCGCAGGCCAGGGTTTCGCCGGCGCCGCGCTCATACACGCGCAGGCGCGCATGCTGCGGGCCGAGCACCTGCACGAAACCGACGTTGACCGATTTCGGGAACGAGGCGTGCTGCTGCAGCAACGGGCCCAGGCGCTCGACCGGGGCGGCATCGACCAGGCCCACTTCGATCACGGCATGCGGGTTGCCCATCGAGACCGCGCCGAAGCGCACCGTGTCGCCCTGCAGCGGCAGCAGGTATTCCTCGCGGGCGCGGGCGAAGCCGATCAGCGGCACGTTCTCCGGCTCGAAACGCGGCACGCCCATGGCCACCGCGTACTGGTCTTCGCCCAGGCGTTCGACTGCATGGGTGGTGACCGGGCTATCGATCGCGAAGGTGCTGCCGGTAGCCGCGCCATCACGCACCAGCCAGGCCGCCACGCAGCGCGCACCGTTGCCACATTGCTCGGAACGGCTGCCATCGGCATTCCAGATCCGATACGAGGCGACCGAGCCTTCCGCCTTGGGCGGCTCGATGGTCAGGATCTGGTCGCACCCCACGCCGGTGTGGCGATCGGCCAGCCGCGCGGCCAGCGCAGCATCCGGCGGTGCGCTGCCATCGCGCAGGTCCAACACCACGAAATCATTGCCGGCGCCATGCATCTTGGTGAAGCGCAGCGCCGCGGAGGTGTTCGACTTACTCATTCCCGTCATTGGCCTTCAGCGCCGGCGCTTCAACGGGATCGGGAACCACCGGGGAATCGGTATCGGCATCGGCGGCCGGCGGCGTGGCGTCGTCGGCGGCCGGTTCAACCAGCTGTTCTTCGACCGGGACCGGCTTCTGCGGCAGGACCAGCGGGCCCTTGTTGCCACAGGCCGACAGCACCAGCAGCGCCGAGGCGGCCAGCGTCAGGGAGATGAGGGTACGGGGGGATGTCTTCATCCTCCGAGTATAGCCGCGGTGTTTGGGCGCTTGGGTGCCGGCTGGATGAACGGGCAGCGCGGACATCACACCCGTGGAGGCACCCTGGTAGTGCCGGCCGCTGGCCGGCTCCCCGCACATCCTGACGGCTCATGGGTGCCGGCCAGCGGCCGGCACTACCGGGGTCGGTGTGCATCCCCAGGCGGCAGCGGCCGGGTCCACAGCCACAGCGCCACGCAGGCCATGCTGCCGATGGAGAGCCATTTCACCCAGGCGACCGGCACGCACCACAACATGATGCCCGCGCACACCGCCATGGTCAGGGTCGCCATCCATTTGCCGCGGCGGCTGACCGCGCCATGCGCCTGCCAGTTGCGGATCGCCGGGCCGAACTGCGGGTGCGCCAGCAGGCGGTTGTGCAGGCGCTCGGACCCGCGCGAGGCGGCCCAGGCCGAGATCAGGATGAACACGGTGGTGGGCAGGCCCGGCACGAAAATGCCCACGATGCCGGTGCCCAGGCTGACATAGGCCAGCAGCCACCACGCCCAGCGAAAACGCACCCGTCGCCGGACAGCCGGCGCTTCGGAAACCACAGGGCGTTCGGGCCGGGACATGGTGCCAGCATAGCGACCCGGACGGGCCGCCGCATGGCGGCCTCACTGCATTGGCCGACGACACGAGGTCGTCGGTCAACGGAAATCGCCGGCCAACCGAGGTGACCGGCCGCCGGCCGGCATTACCGGGAAGTGGTCACGCCGAGCTGGTCGAGCACGAACGCATACGACTCGGCCAGCTCGTGGTAACGCTGGAAGCGGCCGGATTTGCCGCCGTGGCCGGCTTCCATGTTGGTACGGAACACGATCGGGAAGTGGCCGGTGTTGTCATCGCGCAGCTTGGCCACCCACTTGGCCGGCTCCCAGTACTGCACCTGCGAATCCCACAGGCCGGTGCCGACGAACAGGGCCGGGTACGCCTGCCTGCTGACGTTGTCGTAGGGCGAGTACGTGAGCATGTAGTCGTAATACTCGCGCTGCTCCGGGTTGCCCCACTCGTCATACTCGTTGGTGGTCAGCGGGATGCTGGCGTCGAGCATGGTGGTGACCACATCGACGAACGGCACCTGGGCGACCATCACGCGATAGTCCTGCGGCGCCTGGTTGGCCACCGCGCCCATCAGCAGACCACCGGCGCTGCCACCGGAGGCGGCGACGCGATCCTTGGCGGCATAGCCCTGGCGGACCAGCTCGCGGGTGACATCGACGAAATCGTTGAACGTGTTCTGCTTCTTGAGCAGCTTGCCGTCCTCATACCACGCACGGCCCATTTCCTGGCCGCCGCGGATGTGGGCGATGGCATACACCACGCCGCGATCGAGCAGGCTGACCACGGTCTGGTTGAAGCCCGGATCCATCGACATGCCGTAGCTGCCGTAGGCGTACTGGTACAGCGCGCCGGTGCCGTCCTTCTTGAAACCGTTGCGGTAGACCAGCGACACCGGCACCTTGACGCCATCGCGGGCCGTCACCCACACGCGCTCGGTGGTGTACTGCGACGGGTCATAGCCGATCACCGGCTGCTGCTTGAGCTGGCGGCGTTCACCGGTGACGGTATTGAGCTCGTAGGTGGTGGTCGGCGTGGTCAGCGAGGTGTAGGCGTAACGCAGCCACGGGGTGTCGTGCTCGCTGTTGGCGGCCAACCCCATCGAGTAGGCGGGCTCATCCGCCTTGACGTAATCCTGGCGGCCATCCGGGAACAGCAGGCGCACGCGTTCCAGGCCATTGGAGCGCTCGGCGATCGCGGTGAAGCCGTCGAAGAGTTCGAAGCCTTCGATCAGCACGGCGTCATCGTGCGCGACCCAGTCTTTCCATTGGCTGCGCGCGGTGGCATCGCTGGGCGCGGTGACGATCTTGAAGTTCTTCGCGTCCGCCGCGTTGGTGCGGATCACCCAACGGCCATTGAAGTGGTCGGCGTCGTATTCCACATCGCGCGCACGCGGCGCCAGTACCTTGAACGCCTGCGGGTCGGCAGCCGGGGCGTAGCGCGTTTCCGAGCTCACCGTGCTGTGCAGCTCGATGGTCAGGAAACGATCATCGCGGGTGCGGCCCACGCCCATGTAGAAGCTGTCGTCCTTCTCTTCATACACGAGCACGTCGCTGCTGGCCGGGGTGCCCAGCACGTGCTTCTTGACGCGCACGGTGAGCAGGGTTTCCGGATCATTCTCGACATAGAACAGGGTGCGGTTGTCATCGGCCCAGACCACATTGGGCGAGACGTTCTCGATGCGATCCGGCAGCACCTCACCGGTGCGCAGGTCCTTGAAGCGGATCACGTACTGGCGGCGGCCGACGTCGTCTTCGGCCCAGGCCAGCAGGTGGTTGTCCTGGCTGACATCGGCATCGCCCACGTTGAAGTAGCCCTTGCCCTCGGCCATCGTGTTGATGTCGAGCAGGATTTCTTCCGGCGCCTCCATGCTGCCCTTGCGGCGCGCCTGGATCGGGTAGTCCTTGCCGGTTTCGAAGCGGGTGTAATACCAGTAGCCGCGGTCACGCGAGGGCACGCTGGCATCGTCCTGCTTGATGCGGGCGACGATCTCCTTGTACAGGGTGTCTTCCAGCGGCTTGAGCGGAGCCACCACCTGGTCGGTGTAGGCGTTCTCCGCATTCAGGTAGGCCAGCATCTTCGTGTCTTCGCGCTTGTCGTCGCGCAGCCAGTAGTAATCGTCGCTGCGGGTCGCGCCAAAGGGAGCCTTCACCGTGTGCGGGTGCTTCTCGGCGTCGGGCGGGGTCAGCGCGGGGGCGGCGTGCACGTTGGAGGTCATGAGGCTGGCAACCAGTAAACAAAGGGCGGGTTTCACGAGATAAGGCTCCTGGCGGGGGAATGCAATGGCGTCCGTGTCCGTGCAGTCTGTGCTGGCGGGTGGGCCAGCAGCAAGCCTGTCGTTGGTCACTGCGCCTATCATCAGGCCATGGATACTTCCCGCACGCCCCCGACCGGCACCGGCTACAGCCGCCGCAGCCAGGACATCGAACCCTTCCACGTGATGTCGCTGCTGGCCCGCGCGCAGGCGCTGGAGCAGGCTGGCCACGATGTGATCCACCTGGAGATCGGCGAGCCGGACTTCACCACCGCCGCTCCGATCGTGCGCGCCGGCCAGGCCGCGCTGGCGGCCGGCCACACGCGCTACACCGCGGCCCGCGGCCTGCCCGCGCTGCGCGAGGCGATTGCAGGCTTCTACCAGGATCGCTACCAGGTGCAGATCGATCCGGAGCGCATCCTGGTGACCCCGGGCGGCTCAGGTGCCTTGTTGCTGGCCAGCAGCCTGCTGGTGGACCCGGGCAAGCATTGGTTGCTGGCCGATCCGGGCTATCCGTGCAACCGGCACTTCCTGCGGCTGGTGGAAGGCGCCGCGCAGCTGGTGCCGGTCGGCCCGGAGACGGCCTACCAGCTGACGCCGGACCTGGTGGCACAGCAGTGGAACGCCGACAGTGTTGGTGCGCTGGTCGCCTCCCCGGCCAACCCGACCGGCACCGTGCTCTCCGCGGCGCAGCTGGCAGCGCTGTCGCAGTCGTTGAAGGCGCGCGGCGGGCACCTGGTGGTGGATGAGATCTACCACGGCCTTACCTACGGCATGGACGCGGCCAGCGTGCTGCAGGTGGATGACGAAGCCTTCGTGCTCAACAGCTTCTCGAAGTACTACGGGATGACCGGCTGGCGCCTGGGCTGGCTGGTGGCGCCCCCGCAGGCGGTGCGTGAGCTGGAAAAGCTCGCACAGAATCTGTACATCAGCGCCTCGAGCATCGCCCAGCATGCGGCGCTGGCCTGTTTCGAGCCGGAATCGATCGCGATCTTCGAGCAGCGTCGTGCGGCGTTCCGCGAGCGTCGCGATTACCTGCTGCCGGCGCTGCGCGCGCTCGGTTTCCGCATCGAAGTGGAACCGGAAGGCGCGTTCTATCTGTACGCCGACGTGAGTGCGTTCACCGATGATGCCCAGGCGTTCTGTGCGCATTTCCTGGAGACCGAGCATGTGGCGTTCACGCCGGGCCTGGACTTCGGGCACCACCGTGCGAACGAGCATGTGCGCCTGGCCTACACGCAGGACGTGCCGCGCCTGGAAGACGCGGTGCGCCGGATCGCGCGTGGGCTGGAGACATGGGTGCGCTGAGCCGCCCATAAAAAAAACGCCACGCATCGCTGCGTGGCGCTCAAAATGGGGTGGAGCCAACCTGACGCCCCACCACCCGGAGTCTACGCCAGGGGGCTACAACGTCCGCGGCAGGCTCACTCCCTGCCGGCTGCTCGACCGCCCCTGGCCGTCGAGCACCCCGAGCTTACTTGGAGAGCTGCTCCCACAGGAAGCTGTAGGCCAACGCCGACATATGCGCGGCCTGCGCGTTGTTCGCCGCGCCGCCGTGACCGCCTTCGATGTTCTCGTAGTAGGTCACGTCCTTGCCGGCGTCGATCATCTTGGCCGCCATCTTGCGGGCATGGGCCGGATGCACACGGTCATCGCGGGTGGAGGTGGTGAACAGCACCGGCGGGTAGGTCTTGCTGGCGTCGAACAGGTGGTACGGCGAGAAGGTCTTGATGAATTCCCAATCGGCCGTATCCGGATTGCCGTATTCGGCCATCCACGACGCGCCGGCCAACAGGTGGCTGTAACGCTTCATGTCCAGCAGCGGCACCTGCACCACCACCGCCCCGAACAGCTCCGGGTACTGGGTGAGCATGTTGCCGGTAAGCAGACCACCGTTGCTGCCGCCCTGCACGCCCAGGTGCCTGGCCGAGGTGATCTTGCGGCTCACCAGGTCGCGGGCGACCGCGGCCATGTCTTCATAGGCCTTGTGGCGGTTCTGCTTCAGCGCCGCCTGGTGCCAGCGCGGGCCGTACTCGCCACCGCCACGGATGTTGGCGACCACGTATACACCGCCCTTCTCCAGCCACGCGCGGCCCATGCCGCCCGAGTACGACGGGGTCAGCGAGATCTCGAAGCCACCGTAGCCGTACAGCAGGGTCGGGTTGGAGCCATCCAGCTTCATGTCTTTGCGGTGCACCACGAAGTACGGCACCCGGGTGCCATCCTTGCTGGTGGCGAAGTGCTGCTCGATCACCTTGCCATCGGCGTTGAAGAACGTCGGCATGGTCTTGAGCACCTCAGGCTGCTTGCCGATCTCGGCAATGGCCAGGGTGGTCGGGGTCAGGTAATCGGTGACGGTCATCCACACCGCATCGCTGTCATCGGCATCGACCGCACTGACGGCCACGGTGCCGAACGACGGCGCGCCGGTGAAGGCCGTCGTCTTCCAGCCGCCGTCGCCCGGCGTCAGCACGCTCAGGCGGCTTTTGACGTCGTCCAGCACGTTCAGGACCAGGTGGTTCTTCGTCCAGCTGGTGCCGGCCAGCGAGGTGGTGTCGGTCGGCGCGAACAGCACGTCGAAATCACGCTTGCCGGCGAGGTAATCGTCCAGCTTGGTGGCCAGCAGCGAACCGGCGGCGTAGGTCTTGCCGCCCACGGTCCACGGCTCACGCAGCTCCAGGGTCAGCCACTGTTTGCGCAGGCCCTTCTCGGCCGAGTTCGGCGCATCGATCTTGGTCAGCGTGCCATCATCGGCGCGCAGGAAGATTTCGTTGTTGTAGAAGGCCAGCGTGCGGCTGACCAGGTTGCGCTCGTAACCGGGGGTATCGTCGTGCATGGCCGCGATGTACATGTCATCGGGCTTGCCCTCGTACACCATCGAAGCCGAGGCCATCGGGGTGCCGCGCTTCCACAGCTTGGCCACGCGCGGATACCCGGAGGTGGTCATCGTGCCGGTGCCGAAATCGGTGTAGACGAACACCGTGTCGCGGTCGATCCAGTTCAGGCCACCCTTGGATTCGGGGCGGAAGAAGCCGTCCTTGATCCAGGTCTTGTTGGCCAGGTCGAACTCGCGGGTGACATCGGCATCGGCGCCGCCGCGCGACAGCGCGATCAGGCAGCGCGAGTAATCCGGGCGCAGGCAGTCAGCGCCGTGCCACACCCAGTTCTCGCCCTCGGCCTTGTTCAGTGCATCCAGATCCAGCACGGTTTCCCACTGCGGCGAGGCCTTGCGGTACTCGGCCAGCGTGGTGCGGCGCCACAGGCCGCGCTCGTGCTGCTTGTCCTTCCAGAAGTTGTAGTAGTAGTCACCGATTTTCTGCACGCCGGGAATCTTGGCATCGGAATCGAGCACCTCGCGGATGCTGGTCTCCATCTGCTTGAACGCCGGCGTCGCAGCCAGATGGCCTTCGGACTTGGCGTTCTGTTCCTTGACCCACGCCAGCGGCTTGTCGCCGGTGACGTCTTCAAGCCAGGCGTACGGGTCCGCGGGGGCGTCAGCGGCCATGGCGGTTCCCGCCGCACCGGCGGAGATCAGACCTGCCACCAGGCAGGCGGAAGCGAATCGTGACATTGCAGCTCCAGGCGTTCATAGCCTTGGGACGCTATCACACCGGCTGGCCGCGGCTCACGTGTCGAAGGTCAGGTCGCGCCGGACGCTCCAACGGGCGCCGCCGGCGCCGGGCCTGCGGCCCGCGGCGGCGGCGGGCGGTGCGGTTGAGCAGGCCGGCCAGCGGCAGGCGGAAGCGAAGCAGGCTCCACCAGGCCATCAGCGGCATGCCGATCAGCCACATCGGCAGCCAGCCGATCCACTCGCTATGCCCCCGCGCGGCGGGCCAGACCAGGACCAGGGCCACCCCGGCAAGGACGGCCTGCCTGACGCAACGCAGCACGCGGGGATCGGGACGGTCGGACGAACGCGGGGAAGACGACAGGGTCATGACACAGCTCCGTGCGAAAGTGATGCGTCACCTTGCCGCGCCGCCATCTCAAGGGCTGCGACCTTGTACGGGGAGGCGACAGAAGGGATGTCCGGCGAGCGGTTGCATGAATCGGTCACGCAACCGCTGCGCCGCCATTGACGTTCTCCGCTGTCCCACCCACCATGCCCCTGCCAGCCACTGGAGCCACCTGCCGCATGTCTTCGAACCGCCCGCTTCGCGCTGTCCTGTTGGTCTCCTCGCTGGCATTGCTGTCAGCCTGTGCGTTCCGCCATGAGACCAAACCGGAACCCGCGCCGACCCCGGTCGCGGTCGACAGCGCCAATGCGCCGATCGACCTGCAGCGGTTCATGGGCACCTGGTATGTGATCGGCCGCGTGCCGAACCCGATCGAGCGTGGCCATGTCGCCAGCGTCAATCAGTTCCGCCTGCGCGGCGACCAGAAAGTGTCCATCACCTACCGCTACCGCGATGGCTTCTCCGAGCCGCAGCAGGAACTGACCGTCCGCGCCTCGGTGGACGAGAAGAGCGGCAACCACAACTGGCGCACCTGGTTCTACAAGATCGTGCCGACCCACACCCGTGTGCTGGAAGTCGCGCCGGATTATTCATGGGCGATGCTGGGCTACCCGGGCCGCGAGATGGCCTGGATCTTCGCGCGCCAGCCGGACATGGACAAAGAGCTCTACAAGGAGCTCGCCACCCGCCTGCGTGACGATTACGGGGTCAATACCGACAAGCTCAAGCGCGTGCCGCAGCACCCCGAGCAGGTGGACCGGCTGGGCTTTGAAGTGCCGAACGTCCGGTAAGCGTGGCGTACCGACCAACGGTCGGTACCTACCGGTCATTTTGGGCGTACCGACCAACGGTCGGTACCTACCGGTTATTTCCGGCTGTAGTGCGAGACCAGGCGGTCGCCGATCATCTGCAGGATCTGCACCAGCACCAGCAGCAGCACTACGGTGACCAGGGCCACGTCGGTGTGCGAGCGCTGGTAGCCATCGCGGAAGGCCAGGTCGCCCAGGCCGCCCGAGCCGATCGCGCCGCCCATCGCGGTGAAGCCGATCAGCGCGATCACGGTGACCGTGCCGCCGGCAATCAGGCCCGGCCGCGCTTCGGGCAGCAGCACCCGGGTGACCAGCTGCCAGGTGGTGGCGCCCATCGCCTGGGTCGCTTCGATCACGCCACGGTCCACTTCGCGCAGCGCGGTTTCGACCAGGCGCGCATAGAACGGCGCCGCACCGATCACCAGCGGCACGATCGCACCGCGCACGCCCAGCGAGGTACCCATCATCCACAGCGTGAGCGGGATCAGCACGATCATCAGGATGATGAAGGGCACCGAGCGCAGCAGGTTCACCAGCAGCGCGAGCGCGCCATACAGCACCGGCTTGCGGTGCAGCTGCGGCGAGCCGGTCAGGAACAGCAGCACGCCCAGCGGCAGGCCGATCAGCAGCGTCAGCGGCAGTGAGCCGCCGAGCATCAGCAGGGTATCCAGCGTGGCCTGGCCGATATCGGCCCATTTGCCGGCGTCGAGATGGCGGAAGAACCCGCCTGCGGTGGCCAGGATCATCGGCGCAGCTCCTCAAGGTGGACACCGGCGGCAACGAACCCCGCCTGCGCGGCCTGCACGTCGCCGCCGACCAGCGACACGGTCAACTGGCCATACGGGGTGTCCTTGATCCGGTCGATACGGCCGGACAGGATGTTGTAGTCCACGCCGGTCTCGCGGGCGATGCGCCCCAGCAGCGGTTCGTAGGTGTCGGCGCCGAGGAAGGTCAGGCGCACGATGCGCCCGGCGACCGCCTCGAAATCCTTGTGCAGCTCGCCCTCGTCCACCTGCTCCGATTCGCTCACGAAGCGGCGCGTGGTCGGGTGCTGCGGGTGCAGGAATACCTCGGTGACCGGACCGGTCTCGACCAGGTGGCCGGCATCGAGCACGGCAACGCGGTCGCAGACCCGGCGGATCACGTCCATCTCGTGGGTGATCAGCACGATGGTCAGGCCCAGCTCGCGGTTGATCTTGCCCAGCAGCTTCAGCACCGAAGCGGTGGTCTGCGGGTCCAGCGCGCTGGTGGCTTCATCGCACAGCAGGATCTGCGGGCGGGTCGCCAGGGCGCGGGCGATGCCCACGCGCTGCTTCTGGCCGCCGGACAGCTGCGCCGGGTATTTGTTGGCGTGCGCTTCCAGGCCGACGGTATGCAGCAGTTCGTCCACGCGCGCGTCGATCTCCGCGCGCGGGGTCCCGGCCAGCTCCAGCGGGAAGGCGACGTTGGCGGCCACGGTGCGCGACGAGAGCAGGTTGAAGTGCTGGAAGATCATGCCGATCTTCCGGCGCAGCACGCGCAGGCCTTCGGCATCGAGCGCGGTGACATCCTCGCCATTGATCAGCAGCCGGCCGCCGGTCGGCTCCTCGAGCCGGTTGATCAGCCGGATCAGGGTCGATTTGCCCGCGCCGGAATGGCCGATGATGCCGAACACTTCGCCGGCCTCGATGGTCAGGTCCAGCGGCTGCAGCGCGGCAATCGCGCGGCCGCCGACGGCATAGGATTTGTGCAGGCGCTGGAACTCGATCACTTCGCGGTCAACCGGGCATCGACGGGAGGGGGCGTGCAGCCTACCAGCGCGGGGCGGCCCTGGCCCGTGCGGTTGCGCGGAATGATATTCCGTTTGGTTCTAAGAGACTGTGATCCGGCCGGCCAGGGGGGGCCGGCCGGGCTCAGGGGTGGTCCAGCGGCCGGGGCGGCTGGACCCGGCGCACCCGCTCACGGTGCAGCAGGTACAGGCCCGAGGCGACGATGATCGCCGCGCCCAGCCAGGTCACCTGGTCGGGCAGCACGCCCCAGAACAGCAGGTCCCAGCCGATCACCCAGACCAGCCCCGTGTACTCCAGCGGCGCGATCATCGAGGCCTCCCCCAGCTGGAAAGCACGGGTCAGGGCGACCTGCCCCCCTGCCCCGGCCAGGCCCATGCCGGCGATCAGCGCGGCATGGCCCAGTTGCAGCGGCTGCCAGTCCGGGATCGCCAGCAGGCCGGCGCCGACAGCCATGATCACCAGGAACCACACCACCATCGACTGCGGGGTGTCGGTGCGGGTCAGCATGCTGACCGTGATCGCGGCCAGCGCATAGGCGGTGGCGGCCAGCAGCACCATCAGGCCCGGGAAGGAAATGATGCCGCCGACCCCGGGGCGCAGCACGACCAGTACCCCGACCAGGCCGATGCCGATGGCGATCCAGCGGCGCGGGCCCACGTGCTCGCCGAGCAGCGGCACCGAGAGCGCGGCGATCAGCAGCGGGGCGACGAAGTAGATGGTGTAGGCGGTGGACAGTGGCAGGCTGCGCAGGGCGTAGACGAAGCAGCCGATCATCACCATGCCGAGCACGCCGCGCAGCAGGTGCAGGACCCATCGACTGGGCACCAGCGAGCGCGGGCCGGCGGTGGCCAGCACCCAGACCAGTACGAACGGCAGCGAGGCCGCACCGCGCAGGAAGGTGACCTGCAGGGTGGGATAGCTGGCCGACAGCTGCTTCATGCCGGCATCCATCAGCGAAAAGCAGGCGACGGCCATCAGCATCCAGGCGACGGCGCGGGTGGGGGATTTCTGCGTGTTCATGGCCCATTATCGCCGGCTTGGCCGGCCCGTCCATGGTGGCTTGATAGAATGGGGACATTCACCCGCTGGAGTTTGCCCATGCCCTCTTTTGACGTTGTTTCCGAAGTCGACACCCACGAGCTGACCAACGCGGTCGACCAGGCCAACCGCGAGCTGTCCACGCGTTTCGATTTCAAGGGGGTGGACGCCAAGTACGTGCTGGAAGACAGCGTGATCAGCCAGTCCGCACCGAGCGATTTCCAGCTGCAGCAGATGACGGACATCCTGCGTCAGCGGTTGACGGCGCGGAAGATCGATGCGGCGTGCCTGGAGTTCGGTGATATCGAAACCAATCTGGCCGGTGCACGGCAGAAGATCACCGTGAAGCAGGGGATCGAGCAGAAGGTGGCGAAGAAGATCGCGGCGACGATCAAGGAGGCCAAGTTGAAGGTGGACAGCCAGATCAACGGCGACAAGCTGCGGGTGACGGGCAAGAAGCGCGATGATCTGCAGGATGCGATGGCGCTGTTGCGGAAGGAGACGTTCGAGGTGCCGCTGCAGTTCGATAATTTCCGCGATTGATCTTGGCCGAAGGGCTGTAGCGAACAGCGCCAGCGAAGGGCGCCGCTGTTTGTTGCTGATGGGCTTTCGTTGTCTTTGGCGTTGGCAGCTCATCGCTAAAGGCTGGCGATTCACTGGCGAGGGCTGCGGCGGGTAGGGCCAGGCCTTGCCCGGACCCGCCGTGAACCCATCCATGGGGGCTCATGTCGCGGCATCCATGCCGCTCATGGTCCAGGCAAGGCCCGGCCCTACCCGCCGCCCCGACGCTTCCTCGGCGGATGGGCGAGCAAAGCGTTAGTGCCGGCCGCTGGCCGGCAATCAGGCGATGTCCCCTCGGTAGTGCCGGCCGCTGGCCGGCAATCAGGCGATGCCCCCTCGGTAGTGCCGGCCGCTGGCCGGCAATCAGGCGACGTCCCCTCGGTAGTGCCGGCCGCTGGCCGGCAACCTCGTTGCAAAGGATCGAAGAGAAGCCCTTCCGCGCGCGGCGTATGCCGCCGGATGCTGCTCGTTACGCGCGAATCAGCTTGTACAGCGTGGTGCGTGAGATACCGAGCTGGCGTGCGGCGGCGCTGACATTGCCTTGATGCGCGGCCACGGCGTCGCGTACGTGCTGTGTGGTGTGTGTGCGCAGCGATGCAGGTGCAGCGTTGGCGCGCGGCACATCGAGCTTCACGCTGGCATGCGGTGCGAGGGGTCCGCGCAGGTACTGCACGTGCACGGCGGTGTCGTCATCCAGGCGGACGCGGTGGGCGGGGCCGCTCTGCAGCAGGCGGCGGCGCTGGTGGGTACTGGCGCCGGCGAACAGGCCGTCCAGGGTGAGAACGGGCAAGTGGCCGCGACGCGGCAGTCCGAACAGGCGGCGGGCGACGCGGTTGGCGGCACGCACCTGGCCGTCTTCTTCGATGGCCAGCAGGCCCTGCAGGGGCGAGTGCAGCCATCGGGTGTCGTGTTGCACCGCCAGCAGGTGGCAGGGGCGGTGGTCCTGCATGAGGCGGTTCTCGGCCGACAGCGCGGCCTGGCGGAAGTAGCCGTGCAACAGCTCGGCATCGCGCTCGCCAGTGCCGGTGATGTCCAGTGCACCCAGCACTTCGCCATCCAGCCCATGCAGCGGCACGCTCAGGCAGAACACGGTGGCGAAGCGGTCGAGATAGTGCTCATTGCCGCGCACCAGGGCGGGCGCGTCTTCGGCCAGGCTGCAGGCCGGTGCGGTGGTGCCGATGTCGATTTCGCGCAGGCGGCGACCGATCTGGATCGGACGCAGTACCGGGACGTCGGCCAGGCCATGTTCGCGCTGGGCGATGACCAGGCCCTCGGCGTTGACGCAGAACAGGGTCCACTGGCGGCCGCCGAAGGCGGCCCAGAGGTGGTCCATGTCCTCGCGCACACAGCGTGCGAGGCGGCGGTCGGCAGGGTCGTCGAGGCGCGTGGCCGCAGCGGCAAGGGGCGCGTAGTACGGCTCCTGCCGCGGCTGTACGCCGGCCTGGCGCGAGCGCTCCCAGGAGCGCTGCACCGGCGGGCTGACCACGCTGTCCATCAGCGCGCCGCCCTCGGCGAAACGCTGACGGGCGGCGGCCAATACCTGCTGCTGTTCCAGAACCATCGCGGCCATCGGTCGATCTCCACCTCGGACCGACAGCCTACTCCCGCAAAGCTGACTGGTACGTCGTCGCAGGCATGCAGGCCTGCGACGGACCGTTTCACCCGCCGATGGTCAGGATCGGCTTGAGGGTGACACCGCGAGTGCTGTCCTCGGCGGCCTGGTTGATCTGGTCCAGCGGGTAGAACTTGACCAGCTTGTCGAACGGGAAGCGGCCCTGCTGATACAGCTGCACCAGCTGCGGAATGAACACCTTGGGCACGCTGTCGCCTTCGACGATGCCGCGGATGCTGCGTCCGCCGAGCAGCAGGTTGTTGACGTCGAACTCGGCCTTGGTGCCCAGCTTCGGCGCGCCGACCACGCCAATCATCCCCAACCCGCCGAGGGCCTCGATTCCCTGCGCCAGCACCTCGGGACGACCGGTGGATTCCAGTGCGAAGTTCGCGCCGCCGCCGGTGATCCCGCGCACCGCTTCCACCACATCGACCTCGCGGCTGTTGATCACGTGCGTGGCCCCCAGCTCCTTGGCCAGTTCCAGCCGCGACGGCACCACATCGATGGCGATGATGGTGGTCGCACCGGCCACGCGTGCGGCCATCACCGCGCTCAGCCCGACCGCGCCGGCACCGAAGCTGGCGAAGCTGCTGCCGGCGGTCACCTTGAGCGAGTTGATCACCGCACCGGCACCGGTCTGGATGCCGCAGCCCAGCGGGCCGAGCAGTTCGATCGGCGCATCGTCGGGCACCTTGATCGCGTTGTTTTCGCGGCTCAGTGCGTAGGTGGCGAACGAGGACTGCGCGAAGAAGTGATCGTGCAGCGGGGTGCCGTCCGGATCCTGGATCGCGGTGGAGCCGTCCAGCGCACCGCCACCGAAGTTCAGGCCGAAGAAGTCCTTGCAGTAGGCGCCGTGGCCGCCGCTGCAGGGATTGCAGTGGCCGCAGGCGCCGTAGGTCAACACGACATGGTCACCGACCTTGAGGTCCTTCACGCCCGGGCCGAGCGCTTCGACGATGCCCGCGCCTTCATGGCCGAGCACGGCCGGCAGCGGCACGGGGTAGTACTGGTCACGCACGATCAGGTCGGTATGGCACAGGCCGGTGGCGACCACGCGGACCAGCACTTCATCGTCCTGCGGGCCACGGATGCGCGCCTTCTCGATGGTGAAGGGCTGTTCTTTTTCGCGCACCACGGCCACGGTGATGTCGCGCAGTTCTGCTGTTGCGGTCATGAGGGTCTCCTGGATCAGATCGGGTACGCGGGCGCTTCGCCCTTGACGGTCATCCACTGCCACTGGGTGAACTCGTCGATGTTGGACGGGCCACCGATGCTGGTGCCGTTGCCGGAGGCGCCCACGCCACCGAACGGATTGATCACCTCATCGTTCACCGTCTGGTCGTTGATGTGCAGCAGGCCGGTGCGCAGCCGTTCGCCCAGCTTCAGCGCGCGGCCCACGTTGCTGGATACGATCGCCATCGACAGGCCGTATTCGCTGTCGTTGGCCAGCTCCACCGCCTCATCATCGGTATCGAACGGCACCACTACCGCGACCGGTGCGAAGATCTCTTCGTGGAAGGCCGGGTTGTCGCGGCTCACATCGCTGAGCACGGTCGGCTCGAAGAACAGATCCTGGTAGCCACCACCGGTCGCCAGGGTCGCGCCCGCGGCTTGTGCCTCGGCGACGATGCGCGCGGCGTGGTCACGCTGCTGGGCATTGATCAACGGCCCGATCGCCACCTCGCCGTCGGCCGGATTGCCGACCTTGAGCGATTTCGCCTTGGCCACCAGCTTTTCCAGAAAGCGCGCATGGATGCTGCGCTGGACCAGCACGCGGCCGGTGGCCATGCAGATCTGGCCCTGGTGCAGGTAGACGCCCCACGCCGTGTTGGCGATGGCCAGCTCCATGTCCGCATCGTCGAGCACGATCAGCGAGTTCTTGCCGCCCAGTTCCAGCGACACCTTCTTCAGGTGTTTGCCCGCCGCTTCACCGACCTTGCGCCCGGCACCGGTGGAGCCGGTGAACTGGATCATCGCGATGTTCGGGTCGCTGGTCAGCGCCGCACCGGCCGCGCCATCACCGGGCAGCACGTGCAGCAGGCCGGCCGGCAGCCCAGCCAGTTCGAACAGGCGTGCGATCACGAAGCCACCGCACACGGCGGTGCGCGGATCGGGCTTGAGCACCACCGCATTGCCCAGCGCCAGTGCCGGGGCGACTGCGCGCATGGCCAGATACAGCGGGAAGTTGAACGGCGCGATCACGCCGACCACGCCGAGCGGTCGGCGGCGCGCCAGATTCAGACGGCCCGGTTCGGACGGCAGCACTTCACCGATGCTGCGCGAGGGCAGTGCCGCCGCTTCATGCAACGCCTTGGTGTTCACCTTGGCCTCAAAGCCGGCCTTGAGCTGGGTGGAGCCACTTTCGCGGACCAGCCACTGCACGATCTCGTCGTTGTGCTCTTCGGCCAGCTGCGCGGCACGGCGCAGGACCTGCGCGCGGGTGTCATACGGGGCGCTGGCCCAGTCGCGCTGCGCCTTGGCGGCGGTGGCGGCGGCGCGCGAGATCTGCGCCGGGTCGGCCATCGCGATCTCGCCCAGGCGTTCGCCGGTGGCCGGTTCGACCACATCCTGGGTGCCGGCACCCGGGCTCCACTGACCCTCGAACAGCTTGCCGGACCACGTGGCCGTCGGCAGGAATGCGTGTGTTGCCATCTCTGAGAACTCCTTGCGTCGTGTACCCGGCCATTGGATACCTGCCATGGGCCACTGCCTATTGGCCGTTGGCCCGATCACTGCAAGTGATTGCCGGATAAGGGTTTATCAGCATGGCCGGTGTCCAGTTAATGGACAGTGGAGCCGATCACCCGCCCGCTTCACCGCCGCGCCGTACAATCAACAGCCCAGCCAGCGACACCGCCCGCCATGAACGATGCTTCCCTCACTGCCACCCACGACCCCATTGCCGAGACCCGGAAATGGCTGGAGCAGATCGTCATCGGCCTGAACCTGTGCCCGTTCGCCAAAGCGGTGTACGTGAAGGATCAGGTGCGGTTCGTGCTCAGCGATGCGACCACCCCGGAAGCGCTGGTGGAGGAACTGGCCGAAGAGCTGATCCTGCTGCGCGATACGCCGGCCGAACAGATCGACACCACGTTGATCGTGCATCCGGACGTGCTGACCGATTTCCTGGATTACAACGATTTCCTCGACAACGCCGATGCGGCGATCGAAGCACTGGATCTGCAGGGCATCCTCCAGGTGGCCAGCTTCCATCCGCAGTACCAGTTCGCCGGCGCGGCGCCGGATGACGTGAGCAACTACACCAACCGTGCGCCCTACCCGACCCTGCACCTGCTGCGCGAAGACAGCGTCGAGCGGGCGGTCGCCGCGTTCCCGGATCCGGATGTGATCGTGGAGCGCAACATCGAAACGCTGGACAAGCTCGGCATTGAAGGCTGGACGCGCCTGCTGGGCCGCAACGACATGCCGCCGTGCCACTGACACCGTCCATCCTCGACTGGCCGGCACAGCCGCTGCGCGATCGCGTGGTGGTGATCACCGGCGGTGCGCAGGGGGTGGGCCGTGGCATCGCTCAGGCGGTGCTCGGCGCCGGCGGCAGCGTGATGATTGCCGACCTGGATGCCGATGCCGGCAAGGCCTGTTTGACCGAATGGGCGCTGCCGGAGCGCGCGGCGTTCCAGCGCGCGGATGTGGCCAGCGAGCGCAGTGTGCAGGCGCTGATGAAGGCGACGATGAAGCGCTTTGGCCGCATGGATGGCCTGGTCAACAATGCCGGCATCGCCAGTGCCCATGGCACGCCGTTGGCGGAGATGCCGCTGGCCGAGTGGCAACGCCGCCTCTCCAGCCTGCATGGCGCCTTCCTGTGCAGCAAACACGCCCTGCCCGCCCTGCGCGAACACGCCGGGGCCATCCTCAACATCGCCTCGACGCGTGCCTGGCAGTCCGAACCGGACAGTGAAGCCTATGCCGCGGCCAAGGGCGGGCTGGTCGCCTTCACCCATGCACTCGCGTTGAGCGAAGGGCCGGCGGTGCGGGTCAACAGCATCAGCCCCGGCTGGATCACCACCGATGCCTGGCAGGCACCGTCACGCCGGCGCACGCCCAAGCTCTCGCGCCGCGATCAGGCGCAGCATCCGGTCGGCCGGGTTGGCCAGCCGCCGGACATCGGCGCGCTGGCGGTTTTCCTGCTCTCGGACCTGGCCGGTTTCATCACCGGCCAGGACCACATCGTTGACGGCGGCATGACCCGCAAGATGATCTACGCCGAATGAGCCACGTGCCGTCCGATCAGGCTGCCGGGTAGTGCCGGCCGCTGGCCGGCGCCTCACGTTGCATGACACCCCGCCCCTGGCGGCAGGATGCAGACCCGGCCAGCGGCCGGCACTACCGTAACCGGGGTCACACCATCCCGTTGTGCCGCAGCAGGGCGTCCACGGTCGGCGCGCGGCCACGGAACGCGGCGAAGTTCTCTGCCGCACTCCGGCTGCCGCCGCGCGACAACACTTCATCGCGGAACCGCTGACCGGTTTCGGTCACCTTGTCCGGCGCTTCCTCGAACGCGGCATAGGCATCGGCGCTGAGCACTTCGGCCCACTTGTAGCTGTAGTAGCCCGCCGCATAGCCACCGGCAAAAATGTGGCTGAACTGATTGGGGAAGCGATTCCAGGCCGGCGGCCGGTTGACCGCCACCTCATCGCGCACGCGCTCCAGCAGGGCCTGCACGCTGTCCTGGGTCGGGTCGAAATCGCTGTGCAGCTGCATGTCGAACAGGGCGAACTCCAGCTGGCGCACGGTGAACATGCCGCTCTGGAAATTGCGTGCCGCCAGCATGCGGTCAAACAGCGCACGCGGCAGCGGCTCGCCTGTGGTTACGTGTGCGGTCATCGCCTGCACGCGCTCCCATTCCCAGCAGAAGTTCTCCATGAACTGGCTTGGCAGTTCCACCGCGTCCCACTCCACGCCGTTGATGCCGGCCACACCAAGCTCGCCGATGCGGGTCAGCAACTGATGCAGGCCATGCCCCATTTCATGGAACAGCGTGGTCACATCGCTATGGCTGAAGGTCGCCGGCTGCCCCGCGGCGCCCTTGCCGAAGTTGCAGACCAGGTACACCAGCGGCGTCTGCACACCGGCAGCGGTCTCGCGGCGGTTGCGGCAATCGTCCATCCACGCGCCACCGCGCTTGCCTTCGCGCGCGTACAGGTCCAGATAGAACTGACCCACCAGCGCGCCCTGCGCATCGACCACCCGGAAGAAGCGCACGTCCGGGTGCCACACCGGCGCGCTGTCCGGCTGCACCTCCAGCCCGTACAGGCTGCGGATCACGCTGAACAGGCCGTCCAACACCTTCGGCTCGGTGAAGTACTGCTTCACGTCCTGCTCGGAATAGCTGTAGCGCGCCTGCTTCAGCTTCTCCGCCGCGAAGGCCAGGTCCCACGCGTCCAGCGCGGTCAGGCCCAGTTCGTCGCGCGCGAAGGCCTCCAGCTCGGCACGGTCGCGCTGTGCATACGGTTTGGCACGCGCGGCCAGATCGCGCAGGAAGCCCAGCACCTGCGGCGCATCTTCGGCCATCTTGGTGGCGATCGAATACTCGGCGTAGTTGGCGAAGCCCAGCAGCGCCGCCAGCTCCGCACGCAGGGCCAACACGCGATCGATGTTGTCGCTGTTGTCCAGCGCGGCATCGCCGAATTCGGAGGCGCGGACCGCGTTGGCGCGATACAGCGCCTCACGCAGCGGGCGATGCTCGGCGTAGGTCTGCACCGGGATATAGCACGGCATCTGCAGCGTCAGCTTCCAGCCGTTCAGGCCATCCTTCTCTGCGGCCGTGCGGGCAGCGGCGATCACATCGTCCGGCAGGCCAGCCAGTTCGGCGCGGTCTTCCACATGCAGCGACCAGGCATCGGTCGCATCGAGCACATTCTGCGAGAACGTCGCCGAGAGCGCGGACAGTTCTTCGCGGATCGCGCGGTAGCGCGCCTTGCCGGCGTCATCGAGTTCAGCACCGCCCAGGCGGAAATCACGCAAGGCGTTCTCCAGCACCTTGCGGCGTGCCGGATCGTACTGCGCCGCTTCCGGCGCGGCGGCCAGGGCACGGTACTGCTGGTAAAGCGCCAGGTTCTGGCCCAGTGCGCTGCCAAAGCGCGTCACCTTGGGCAGGTTGGCGTTGTAGGCCTCGCGCAGTGCCGGGGTATTCACCACAGCCTGCAGGTGGCCCACCTGCCCCCACGCACGCCACAGGCGCTCGGTGGCGTCATCCAGCGGATCGGCGAAGGTCGCCCAGGTCAGCGGGGTGACGGTCTCGGCGGTCGTTACCGCCGCCTCGGCCTCGGCCAGCAGGGCATCGATCGCCGGGGCGATGTGCTCAGGCTGGATCGCATCGAAACGCGGCAGGCCGGAAAAATCGAGCAGGGGGTTGGTGGGGGTCACAGGCATCTCCAGACAACGGGGCCGCTGCAGCGGCATCACCCCACGATATGGCATTGCCCCCCGCCCCGCACAAGGCCCCGGCGTGCGCCGATGGGCGAGGTTCACGCCGCGCCTGCTGCCCCGCTCAGTACAGCGCTTCCAGCGAGACGCAGGGCAGCACCGGCAACCCCTGCCCCGCCACCGCCGCGGCAAGCTGGGCATCGGCGCCCTCCACGTCGATGCCCTGCTTCGGGTACCACTCCGGGTTGTAATAGCTGTGGGCGTAGCGCTCGCCGCTGTCGCACAGGATGGTCACGATCGAGCCGCTGCGGCCGGCATCGCGCATCAGCTGCGCGGCCTGCAGCACGCCGATGAAATTGGTGCCGGTGGAGCCGCCCACGCGGCGGCCCAGCTGGCGGCTGACGTGGCGCATCGCGGCCAGGCTCAGCGCGTCGGGCACCTTGACCATCGCATCGACACTGGTCGGGATGAAGCTGGATTCCACCCGCGGCCGGCCGATGCCTTCCACGCGCGAGCCACCGCTGCAGGTCAGCTCGCGCCAAGGCTGCCCGGCCAGCGCCGCGCAGTAGCCGTCGTAGAACACCGACACTTCCGGGTCCGCACACAGGATGCGCGTGTCATGCCGGCGGTAGCTCACGTAGCGGCCCAGCGTGGCTGCGGTGCCACCGGTGCCCGGGCTGCACACGATCCACTCCGGCACCGGGTGCGGCTCCTCGGCCATCTGCTTGAAGATCGATTCGGCGATGTTGTTGTTGGCACGCCAGTCGGTGGCGCGCTCGGCGTAGGTGAACTGATCCATGAAGTGGCCGCCGGTTTCGCGGGCCAGCGCTTCCGAATCGCAGTTGAGGTCGCACGCGCGTTCCACCAGATGGCAGCGGCCGCCGTGGAACTCGATCGCCGCGATTTTCTCGGGGGAGGTAGTGGCCGGCATCACGGCGATGAACGGCAGGCCCAGCAGCCGGGCGAAATACGCCTCGGATACGGCCGTGGAGCCGCTGGACGCCTCGATCACCGGGCGCCCTTCACGCAGCCAGCCGTTGGTCAGCGCGTACAGGAACAGCGACCGGGCCAGACGATGCTTCAGGCTGCCGGTGGGATGGCTGGATTCGTCCTTGAAATACAGGTCGATGCCCTCGAACCCCGGCAGGTCCATCGGAATCAGGTGGGTATCGGCCGATCGGTTGAAGTCGGCTTCGATCTTGCGGATGGCGGCGGCCACCCATTCACGCTGGGACATGGATGAACACTGCGCAGGGAGACACCCCATTCTACCCGCCACCCCATCCAGCCGGGACCGCTAAAATGGCCCGTCCGCCGCGCCGATGCGGCCCCCGCCCCAGGATCCCCCATGAGCCTTGCCGCCTTCCAGAACCAACCGGGTGTCGCCGCCCAGGTGCCCGCTGACACCACCGGCTTCGTGTTCAACCACACCATGCTGCGCGTCAAGGACGCCACCGCTTCGCTGGATTTCTACACCCGCGTGCTCGGCTTCCAGCTGATCGATCTGCGCCACTTCCCCGACGCCGACTTCAGCCTGTACTTCCTGGCCCTGCTGCCGGCCGGCACGCAGATTCCCGAAGGTGACGATGCCCGCCGCGTCTGGATGGCCGGGATTCCGGGCGTGCTGGAGCTGACGCACAACCACGGCACCGAAGCCCAGGACGGCCCGGTCTATCACAACGGCAATACCGACCCGCGCGGCTTCGGCCATATCTGCGTGTCGGTGCCGGACATCCAGGCCGCCTGCAAGCGCTTCGATGCGCTGCAGGTGCCCTACCAGAAGCGCCTGGAAGACGGCCGCATGAAGCACCTGGCCTTCATCAAGGATCCGGATGGCTACTGGGTGGAGATCATCTCCAACACGCCGATCGCCTGATCCCCGCCGCTCCGCGACGCGCCGGCACGGCACGGCGCGTCGCGGCGGCTACGGCTGGACCTGGAACTCGAAGGCCGCATGGAACGGCGCCTTGGGTGGTACGAACAACGTTTTCCCGGCAAATCCTGCGTCCACGCAGCGCGCGACCGCCTCATCGCCTTCGCGCCAGGTCCGCACTACCCTGCCCTGCGCATCCAGTTGCAGCACCACCGTGAACGCGGCGAGCGTCTCCGGCGCGGGGGTCGGCAGGCAACGCGTAAAGCTGGCACCTCCGACCCGGCTCATGCTGTCCACCATTTCTGTGTAGGCCGCCGGCGCCAGACTGGCTTCATCGCGCTGCGCCAACGCACGCACCTGTTCATAACCCACGTCGCCGGCGAGCGCCTGCGCCATCATCACCATCCACAGCATCGTGCCTCCTCCGCCTGCGCGTTCATGACGTCAGCGCGCAGCGTAGGTCAGCGCGCGGGCCGGCGGAAGGGCCGTGGCCGACAGACCGCTGCGCTCAGTCAGCAAGATCGACATCGCCGCGATGCGTCGCGCTGCGTCCGGTGGTATATCTGCGCCCCGTCCCACCACCCAACGGAGCCGGTATGGAAACGATGGAACTGCACCGCGGCCGCCTGCTCGATCACCTGCAACTGGTGGTCCGGGATCTTGCCGCCAGCCGCCGCTTTTACCAGGCCGTGTTCGACACGATCGGCATTCCGATCGCCGGCGAAGGCGACACCTACTTCTGGGCCGACGAACTGTTCATCTCCACGCCGGACAGCGACGCGGCGCTGGGCCAGCTCACCGGGCGCCACCACCTCGCCTTCCAGGCGCGCGACCGCGCCACGGTCGAGGCCTTCCACCAGGCGGCGCTGGCCAACGGTGGGAAGGACAACGGCGCCCCGGGCGAGCGCCCTTACCACCCGGGCTATTACGCGGCGTTCGCGCTGGATCCGGATGGCAACAACATCGAAGTGGTGTTCCATGGGCCGGCCACCTACAGCGCGGACTCGGTGAAAGTGACCTTCGAAGGCTGAGTCGGAACCTGAATTCTTCAGGGACTATCTGATGCGTCTCACTGGATGAGATCGTGCCTCGGTACGGTCTTTCCATGGAGACGATCCGCAAACTGGCCATCCTTGCCGATGCCGCGAAGTACGACGCGTCCTGCGCCTCCAGTGGCGCGGGCAAGCGCGATTCGCGTGCATCCGGCGGCATCGGCAGTACCGAGGGGATGGGAATCTGCCACAGCTACACGCCCGATGGCCGGTGCGTGTCGCTGCTCAAGATCCTGCTGACCAACTTCTGCATCTACGACTGCGCGTACTGCGTCAACCGCGTATCGAGCAACGTGCAGCGGGCGCGTTTCAGCGTGGAGGAAGTGGTCGCGTTGACGATGGACTTCTACAAGCGCAACTACATCGAGGGGCTGTTTCTCTCCAGCGGGATCATCCGCAATGCCGACTACACCATGGAGCAGATGGTGGAGATCGCGCGCGTGCTGCGCGAAGAACGCCGGTTCAGCGGCTACATCCACCTCAAGACCATTCCGGAAGCCTCCCCGGAACTGCTTGCGCTTGCCGGTCGCCATGCCGATCGGCTGTCGATCAACATCGAGCTGCCCACCGAGGCAGGGCTGGCCAGCTTCGCGCCAGAGAAATCCCTGCCGTCGATCCGCGGCGCGATGGGCGAGCTGCGCTGGCGCATCGAGGAAGCCAAGGAAGCGCGCACGTCACATCCGGACCCTGACGCGCCATCATCCTCGGCAGCCGCCGCAGCGCCCCCCGCGCCGGCCTTGCGCGGCCGCCGGGCCCGCGCGCCCCGCTTCGCGCCGGCCGGGCAGAGCACCCAGATGATCGTCGGCGCCGACGGTGCCAGCGACAACCAGATCCTCAGCGCGGCCGACAATCTGTACGGCAACTATCGGATGCGCCGCGTCTATTACTCCGCCTTCAGCCCCATTCCCGATGCGAGCAAGGCGCTGCCCCTGCAGGCACCGCCACTGGCACGCGAGCACCGCCTCTACCAGGCGGACTGGCTGCTGCGCTTCTACGGGTACGGCGTGGAGGAAATCACCGATGCCACCCAGGGCGGCATGCTGGACCTGGACATCGACCCGAAAATGGCCTGGGCGATCCGCCACCCCGAGCGCTTCCCGGTCGATCTCAACATCGCGCCCAAGGAGCTGCTGCTACGCGTGCCCGGGCTCGGCGTGCGCAACGTCAAGCGCGTACTGATGGCGCGGCGGCATGGACGCCTGCGCGTGGCCGATGTGGCCCGCCTGCGTGCGCCGATGAGCAAGCTGCTGCCGTTCGTGCAGCTGGCCGACCATCATCCGCGGCGTGCACTGGATGACCCGGCGGCACTACGTGCCCGACTGGCACCACCGCCGCGACAGGGTGCGTTGTTCCCCGACACGGCCGCCCACTGACATGTCGCGCTGGAGTGTGCGGGTCGACCCGGCGTGGTCTCTGGAAGCGTGGCGCACCGCCGCGCGCCTGGCCCTGCGCCACGCGGTCGCGCCGGATCAACTGGACTGGTTGCCTGGCAGCGAGACGTCGCTGCTGGATGCGCCATCGCTGAGCTCGGTGGAGGACAGCGCGCCACCGGCCGAGCCGCAGGTCCATGTCCCCAAGAGCTTTGTCGAGCTGGCTGCCACCTGCCTGTGCCACCGCGATCCGCAGCGGATGTCCCTGCTCTATCGCATGCTGTGGCGCATCACCCATGGCGAACGCAGTCTGCTCACCAACCCCGCCGATGCCGACGTGCTTCGCGCCATGGCCTTGAGCCAGGCGGTACGCCGCGACACGCATAAGATGAAGGCCTTCGTGCGCTTCCGGGAGGTGCCCGGCGAACAGGACGCGTTCATTGCCTGGTTCGAACCGGATCACCAGATCGTCGACCGCGTCGCACCGTTTTTCGCGCGACGATTCGCCGGCATGCGCTGGGCGATCCTGACGCCGTACCGCAGCGTGCACTGGGATGGGCAGCAGCTGTCGTTCGGTCCGGGCGGCCACCAGAGCGATGCGCCGATGGAAGACGCACGCGAAGAATTGTGGCGCACCTACTACGCCAACATCTTCAATCCGGCCCGGCTCAACACGCGCATGATGCAGCAGGAGATGCCCGCCAGATACTGGAAGCACCTGCCCGAAGCCTCGTTGCTGCCACAGCTGGTGCGTGATGCCGGTGACCGGGTGCAGGAGATGCACGACCGTGAAGCGCAGGCCCCGCGGCGGCGCATTCCCCAGGCCATCGCGGCACCGGCGCCGGCCACAGAGACGACGCCTGCCACGCTCGACGCGCTGCGCGATGCCGCCGCGGCGTGCCGCCGCTGTCCGCTGTGGGAACCGGCCACGCAGACGGTGTTCGGTGAAGGTCCACCGAATGCATCGATCATGCTGGTCGGCGAACAACCCGGCGACAGCGAGGACCTCAGCGGCCACCCGTTCGTCGGCCCGGCCGGACAGCTGCTGGATCGTGCGCTACGTGAGCTCGGCATCGAGCGCAGCGCGCTGTACCTGACCAATGCGGTCAAGCACTTCCGTTTCGAGCGGCGCGGCAAGCGGCGCATCCACAGTAAGCCGCAGATGACCCACATCAACGCGTGTCGGCCGTGGCTGATGGGCGAGATCGAGAACGTGCGACCGCAGGTAATCGTCTGCCTGGGGGCGAGCGCGGCCACGGCCGTGTTCGGGGCCGGTTTCAATCTGATGGAGAACCACGGACGCTGGCACGTGCTGGACGACGGCACGCGGGCGTTTGCCACGGTGCATCCGTCGTGGGTACTGCGGCAGACCGGCGATGCAGCGCGCGAGGGCGCCTATCGGCTGCTGAAGGACGACCTCCAGCACCTGGTCGAGGTCCAACGTACACGTTGACCTCGCATGAGGTTGCCGGCCGATGGCCGGCAATGCCCGTCAACGCAGATAGGGCAGCGTCAGTGCGCCGCCATGTAGATGTCCTGCAGGACCGCCTTTTCCAGCTCCAGCTCACTGAGCAGATTCTTCACGATATCGCCCAGGCTCAGGATGCCGACCAGCGTGGCGCCTTCGGTCACCATCAGATGACGATGGCGGGAGTACGTCATCAGCGCCATCGCCTGCTTGAGGCTCGCGTCGGGACCGATGCCTTCCAGCCCTGCCGACGGCAGCGTCGAAATGACCCGCCTGCCCGCCTGGGGACCATCCTCCGCAAGGCTGCGCACGATGTCCTTCTCGGACACGATACGCACCGGTGCATCGTCTTTCATCACCACGAGGGCGGCGATCTTGTGCGCGCTCATCTTGTGGGCCGCGGCACCGATGGTGTCTTCCACATCGATGGTGACGATGGCTTCTTTCTTGGATTGCAGGAGTTCGCGGACGTTCATTCTTGTTTCCTGTTACAGGTTACTGAAGTCGAGAGATGCGCCTGGTTGCAGCGAGGTCGGTGGCATCGCCACGCGGTCCTCGGTCATTCGATTCTACGTCCGCACCCTGGCCCAAGAGTTTGCAAATCTGGGACGGTTCGTCGTGGAAGCGGGGGACGACCCTGAGAATGGCACCGCCGGTAAAACCGTCGCTGAATGCCGCCGCAGGGCACGACTAAAGTTCCAGTGCCGACGGCCGCGTAGAGCCACCCCATGGGTGGCGCACAAAAAAAGGGTGGCCCCGCAGGACCACCCTCGATACGCGTCAGCGCCGCCTCGGCGGCGGACACATCACTCCACCGTCACGCTCTTTGCCAGGTTGCGCGGCTTGTCCACGTCTGTCCCGCGGGCCAGCGCGGTGTGATAGGCCAACAGCTGCACGGGAATCGTATGCACGATCGGGCTCAGCACACCGGCATGGCGCGGCGTCCGGATCACATGCACGCCTTCGGACTCGACGAAGTTGCTGTCCTGGTCGGCGAACACGAACAGCTCACCGCCGCGGGCACGCACTTCCTGCATGTTGGATTTGACCTTTTCCAGCAGGCTGTCGTTCGGGGCGATCACCACCACCGGCATCTCTTCATCCACCAACGCCAGCGGGCCATGCTTGAGCTCGCCGGCCGGATAGGCCTCGGCGTGGATGTACGAGATTTCCTTGAGCTTGAGCGCGCCTTCCAGCGCGATCGGGTAATGCAGCCCACGGCCCAGGAACAACGCGCTGTTCCTGCGCGCGAAGCGCTCGGCCCACGCGGCGATCTGCGGCTCCATGTTCAGCGCATGCTGCACGCTGCCCGGCAGGAAGCGCAGCTGTTCCAGGTAGTCCGCTTCCTGGGCGGCATCGATGCGGCCATGCAGCTTGCCCAGCACCACGGTGAGCTGGAACAGCGCGGCCAGCTGGGTAGTGAAGGCCTTGGTCGACGCGACACCGATCTCGGCACCGGCACGGGTGTAGCAGACCAGTTCACTGGCACGCGGGATCGCGCTCTCGGGAACGTTGCAGATCGAGAGCGTGTGCAGGTGGCCGAGCGACTTGGCGTACTTGAGCGCCTCCATCGTATCCAGCGTTTCGCCGGACTGGGAGATGGTGACGATCAGGTGCTTGGGATTCGCGTAGGCCGCGCGATAGCGGTATTCGCTGGCGATCTCGACGCTGCACGGCAGCCCGGCGATTGCCTCGATCCAGTAGCGCGCGGTCAGCCCGGCGTAATAGCTGGTACCGCAGGCAAGAATCTGCACGCCTTCGATATCCGACAGAACGCCCTCGGCATTCTTGCCGAACAGGGTGGCCGGGAAACCGCCGGCATCGATCGCCGCTTCGATGGTGTCGCCCAGCGCGCGCGGCTGCTCGTGGATTTCCTTCTGCATGAAGTGGCGGTACGGGCCCAGCTCCAGCGAGGCCAGCGACACATCGGACAGGTGCACGTCACGCACGATCGGCTGGTTGTGCTCGTCATACACCTGCACGCCATCGCGGCGGATATCGGCGGTATCGCCCTCTTCCAGGAAGATCACCGAGCGGGTGGCCTGGAGGATCGCCGAGACGTCGGAGGCGACGAAGTTCTCGCCCTCGCCCACGCCGATCAGCAGCGGGCAGCCCATGCGCGCACACACGAAGTGATCCGGCTCGGCACGGCTCATCACCGCCAGCGCGTAGGCGCCGGTCAGTTCCTTGACCGTGCGCTGCAGCGCGGACAGCAGGCTGTCGCCTTCCTTGAGGTTATGGTGCATCAGGTGCGCGATCACTTCGGTGTCGGTCTGCGACTCGAAGGTGTAGCCCAACCCGCGCAGCTTCTCGCGCTGTTCTTCGTGGTTCTCGATGATGCCGTTGTGCACCAGCGCCACGCCGTGGCTGATGTGCGGGTGCGCATTGGCCTCGGTCACGCCACCGTGGGTGGCCCAGCGGGTGTGGCCGATCCCGAGCAGCGACTGGAAGCCTTCGCTCGTGGCGGCCTTCTCCATCTCGGCCACGCGGCCGGTGCGGCGCACACGGCGGACGTCAGCTTCGGCGGCAGTGGTGTCGATCACGGCAATGCCCGACGAGTCGTAGCCCCGGTATTCCAGTCGCTTCAGGCCTTCGATGAGTACCGGTACCACGTCGCGATGCGCGATCGCTCCCACAATGCCGCACATAGATTCAGATCCCTGCTGGTTAGCCTCGCATTCTAGCGCGGCGGCCCCGGACGCTTGGGCGCTGTCCGCTTAACGAAAGTGTCCGGTCCGGTGTCCGCGGACACGCGGACACGCCACCCCGATCGCAACCCCTTGTTTTCAAAGGGTGAAAAGTTGGCACGAAGTCTGCTTTGGTACTTCACAACCCAACCGCGAACGAGCCCCATGATCCGCGACACTTCCGCCCAGGACCAGACCCTTTCCTCGCATGCCGCGCCCGCCCCGTGGAAGCGCTGGCTGTGGCCGGCGGTCGCCGCGCTGGTCGTGCTGCTGGCGATCGGCTTCGCCGCCCGCGCCTGGCTCGGTGCCAGCCGCTCGTTCGACAGCGCCCGTGTCCGGGTGGCCGAGGTCACCCGCGGCGACATGGTCCGCGACATCGCCGCGGACGGTCGCGTGATCGCGGCCAACAACCCGGTGCTGTATGCGATCTCCGCCGGCAACGTGAACCTGAAGGTGGTGGCCGGTGACGTGGTCAAGCAGGGCCAGGAACTGGCCGTGATCGACAGCCCCGAACTGCGCAGCAAGCTGGCCCAGGAACAGGCCACCCTGGCCGGTCTGCAGGCCGAGGCGAGCCGCGCCACCCTGGATGCGACCCTGGCGCGCGCCACGGCCCAGAAGGATACCGACCAGGCGGTGATCGAACGCCAGGCGGCCGTGCGCGATCTGGAACGCTACAAGCGTGGCTTCGATGGGGGCGCGGTGCCGCAGGTCGATGTCGCCAAGGCCGAAGACACGGTCAAGAAGAGCGACATCCAGCTCGAACATGCCCGCAAGGACGCCCTGCTCAAGGCCCAGGGCGCCGACCTCGATGCGCGCAACAAGCGCCTGCTCGCCGACCGCCAGCGTGCGGTGGTGACCGAGGTCGAGCGCCAGGTCGACGCCCTCACGCTGCGTGCGCCGTTCGATGGCCAGGTCGGCCAGGTGCAGGCGACCCAGCACACCAACGTGGTCGCCAATGCGCCAATCCTGGGCGTGGTCGACCTGTCGCGCTTCGAGATCGAGATCAAGGTGCCGGAGAGTTTCGCCCGCGAGCTGACGATCGGCATGCCTGCGCAGCTGACCGGCGGCAGCGGCCAGTTCGCCGGCGAGATTTCCGCCGTCTCCCCGGAAGTGGTCGCCGGCGAGGTCAATGCCCGCATCCGTTTCGCCGACAAGCAGCCGCAGGGCCTGCGCCAGAGCCAGCGGATGCAGGCCCGCGTGCTGCTCGATACCCGCCGCAACGCACTCAAGATCGAACGCGGCCCGTTCGTCGAACAGGGCAACGGCTACGCCTACGTCATGGACGGCAGCAGTGCGGTCCGTCGCCCGGTCAAGCTCGGTGTGAGCAGCCTGGGCGAAGTGGAAATCCTCTCTGGCCTGCAGCCCGGCGATCGCGTCGTGGTGTCCGGCAGCGATCTGTTCGGCGATGCCGAGCGCGTCTCCATCAACTGATTCAGTCCCTTTCGATCCTCTCGACTTTCAAAGGAAAACAGCCATGCTTGAAATGCGCTCGGTCGCCAAAGTCTTCCGCACCGAACAGGTGGAAACCCACGCCCTGCGGTCGCTGGACCTGCATGTCCGCGAAGGCGAGTTCGTCGCCGTGACCGGTCCGTCCGGTTCGGGCAAGACCACCTTCCTCAACATCGCCGGCCTGCTGGAGACCTTCACCAGCGGCACCTACCTGCTCGATGGCCAGGACGTCAGCCAGCTCGGCGATGACGCGCGCAGCCGCCTGCGCAACCAGAAGATCGGCTTCATCTTCCAGGGCTTCAACCTGATCTCCGATCTGAACCTGTTCGACAACGTCGATGTGCCGCTGCGCTACCGCGGCATGCCCGCTGCCGAGCGCAAGGAGCGCATCGAGCACGCGCTGGCCCAGGTGGGCCTGGGCTCGCGCATGAAGCATTACCCGGCCGAACTCTCCGGTGGTCAGCAGCAGCGCGCCGCGATCGCGCGGGCGCTGGCGGGCAGCCCGCGCCTGCTGCTGGCCGATGAACCGACCGGCAACCTGGACAGCCAGATGGCCCGTGGCGTCATGGAGCTGCTGGAAGAAATCAATGCCAAGGGCACCACGATCGTGATGGTGACCCACGATCCCGAATTGGCCGCCCGTGCCAAGCGCAACGTGCACATCGTCGACGGCCAGGTCACCGACCTGCTGCGCGACCCGGTGCTTTCCACGCCGCGCCCCGCGGTTGCCGCTGCCATCGCCAACGACTGAGGCCGGCCATGATCGCTTACTACTTCCGACTGGCCCTGCGCAGCTTCCGGCGCAACAAGGTGCTGACCGCGCTGATGGTGATCGCCATCGCGCTGGGCATCGGCGCGTCTATGACCACGCTGACCGTGTTCCACGTGCTGTCCGGTGATCCGATTCCGCAGAAGAGCGACCGGCTCTTCAGCGTGCAGATTGATCCACAGTCGGCGCTTGGCTATCAGCCTGGCGAAGAACCGGCCGACCAGTTGACCCGCTTCGATGCCACCAGACTGCTGAGCGAGAAGCATGCCAAGCGCCAGGCGATGATGACCGGTGGCGGCGTCACCATCGAGCCGGACAGCAGCACGCTGCGTCCGTTCGTCACGGATTCTCGCTACACCTCGGGCGACTTCTTCCCGATGTTCGATACCCCGTTCCAGTACGGCCAGGGCTGGAAGGAATCCGATGACGAGGGCCGCGGCAGGGTCGCGGTGATCACGAAGACACTCAACCAGAAGCTGTTCGATGGCGCCAACAGCGTCGGCAAGTCACTGCGCATCAATGGCAACACGATGACCGTGGTGGGCGTTCTGGACGAGTGGCACCCCAACCCGCACTTCTACGATCTCAACACCGGTCGCTATGGCGACAGCGAAGATGTGTTCGTTCCCTTCACCACGGCCATCGAGCTGAAGTTCGACCGCAGCGGCAGCATGGACTGCTTCGGCCGCCGCAACGAGCCCGATCCGACCGGCCCGACCGCCAGCTGCACCTGGATCCAGTACTGGGTGGAGCTGGAGAACGCCGGGCAAGCTGCGGAGTACCGCCGCTACCTGGAGAACTACTCCGACCAGCAGCGTGCGGCCGGCCGCTTCGAGCGTCCCAACAACGTCCGTCTGCGCAATGTCATGGAGTGGCTGGACTACAAGAAGGTGGTCCCCGGTGACGTGCGCCTGCAGCTGTGGTTGGCGATGGGCTTCCTGCTGGTCTGCCTGATCAATACCGTGGGCCTGCTGCTGGCCAAGTTCCTGCGCCGCAGCGGCGAGATCGGCGTGCGCCGGGCGCTGGGTGCCAGCCGCGGCCAGATCTTCCTGCAGTCGCTCATCGAGGCCGGTACGGTCGGCCTGGCCGGCGGCCTGCTCGGCCTGGTGCTCGCGATGCTGGGACTGTACGCGGTGCGCCAGCAACCGGTGGACTACGCCAAGCTGGCCACGCTGGATGGGCAGATGCTGCTGATGACCTTCGCGCTGACCTTGGTCGCCAGCCTGTTGGCCGGTTTCCTGCCGGCGCTGCGCGCCATGCAGGTCGCGCCCGCCATCCAACTCAAATCGCAGTAAGGATCCGGAGCACACCATGGATATCCGTCCCATCCTCTCCACCCTGCGCCGGCATAAAACCGCCGCGTCGCTGATCGTGCTCGAGATCGCCCTGACCTGCGCCATCGTCTGCAATGCGCTGTTCCTGATCGGGCAGCGCATCGAGAAGATCAACCAGCCCAGCGGCATCGCCGAGACCGAACTGATCGAAGTCCGCCTGGGCGGCATCGGCACCCAGGTCAATGCGGCCGCGCGCACCCGCGAAGACCTGGCGGCGTTGCAGGCCATTCCGGGCGTCAAGAGTGCCGTGACGTTGAACCAGATTCCGTTCCGCAACAGCTCCTGGAACACGGGCCTGGGGCTGACCCCCAACCAGGAACGCTCGACGCTGAGCACCTCCCAGTACTTCGCCCGCGAAGGCGCGCTGGAGACACTGGGCGTGGAGCTGATCGCCGGCCGTGATTTCCAGAGCGACGAATACCGCGACGCAGCGGATGCCCTGACCGACGAGAACGCCGAAAAAACGGGCTCGGCGATCATCGTCACCAAGGCGATTGCCGACAAGATGTTCCCCGGCGGTGATGCCTTGGGCAAGACGGTCTACAGCGGTTCCATGCCGCTGCGCATCGTCGGCATCGTCAAGGTGCTGGCCCGCCCGAACCCGGTTGGCGGCGACATCCAGTATTCGATCATGCTGCCGTTGCGGGCGACCTACGACGAAGGCTTCTACCTGATCCGTGTCACCGATCCCGCGCGTCGGGACGAGGTGATCAAGGCAGCAGTGACGGCACTGGAACGTGTCGATTCGAGCCGGCTGATCCGCGGCAAATCCACCTACGAGGAACAGCGCAACAAGTACTTCGCCAACGACCGCGCCATGGTCGGCCTGCTGATCACCGTGTGCGTTGCCCTGCTGGTGGTGACGGCACTGGGCATCGTTGGTCTGGCCAGCTTCTGGGTGCAGCAGCGCACCAAGCAGATCGGCATCCGCCGGGCGCTGGGCGCGACCCGCAGCCAGATCCTGCGCTACTTCCAGACCGAGAACTTCCTGTTGGCCACGGTTGGGATCGTGTTGGGCATGTTGATGGCCTACACGATCAATCTGTGGCTGATGAACAACTACGAGCTGCCACGCATGCCCATCAGTTACCTGCCGATCGGCGCGGTACTGCTGTGGCTGCTGGGCCAGATCGCTGTCTTCGGCCCGGCCCGTCGCGCCGCCGCCGTCCCCCCTGCCGTTGCCACCCGGAGTGCCTGAAATGCGCCAGACCAATACCAAGACCAAGACCAGGATCACGACCCTGTTGTTGTCCCTCCTGCTGGCCAGCGCACCTGCGCTGGCCGCCACCCAGACCGATACCGCACGCCTGGAGTGGCGTGACGCCGGCCACCATCTGGTGGTGGATGCCCGGGATGGCATCGTGCGCGTCACCACCACCGAACCGAGCAGCTACTTCGGTGTGCGCAGCGGCGACCGGATCCTGCGCGTGGATGGCCAGCCCGTCCGGCGCATGGCCGACCTCACCCATGCGCTGGTTGGCAACAAGGCCACCCGGGTGCCCGTCGTCGTGCTGCGCAAGGGCGACCAGGTGACCGTGGATGTCGACACCGCCGCCTGGAGCGAGGTGCTGGCGGTCGAGACACCGCCCATCCCCCAGCCCGCAACGCCGCCACGCGCCGGCGGCTGAGGCCTGCCACGCCGGGCCATCTGCCCCTTGGCCCGGCGCTCCGGTACTCTTGATTCCACTTCCGGTCCTACGTTGCCGCATGCCCTCGATCCTGATCATTGACGACAACGCCAGCGTCGGCACCGCACTCGACGTGCTGTTCTCGCTGCACGACATCGATACCCTGCACGCGCTCTCGCCCGAGCAGGGGCTGGCGCTGCTGGAACAACAGCCGGTGGACCTGGTGATCCAGGACATGAACTTCACCGAGGACACCACCTCCGGCGAAGAAGGCGAAGCCCTGTTCCAGCAGATCCGTGCACGTCATCCGGACCTGCCGGTGATCCTGTTGACCGCCTGGACACATCTGAGCAGCGCGGTCGATCTGGTCAAGGCGGGCGCGGCGGACTACCTGGCCAAGCCATGGGACGACCGCAAGCTGCTGATCACGGTCAACAACCTGCTGGAGCTCTCCGAAACCCGCCGCGAACTCGATCGCCGCCGCGACCGCGAGCAACGCGATCGCTCGGCGCTGGAGGCCCGCTACGACCTGCGCGGCGCCGTGGTGGCCGATCCGGCCAGCGAGCGCGTGGTCAACCTGGCCTGCCAGGTGGCACGCTCGGCACTGCCGGTGCTGATCACCGGCCCCAACGGCGCGGGCAAGGAGAAGATCGCCGAGATCATCCAGGCCAACTCGCTGGTGGCCAAGGGGCCGTTCGTCGCGCTCAACTGCGGCGCGATTCCGTCCGAGCTGATCGAGGCGGAATTGTTCGGTGCCGAGGCCGGTGCCTACACCGGTGCCAACAAGGCACGCGAAGGCAAGTTCGAGGCCGCCGATGGCGGCACCCTGTTCCTGGATGAGATCGGCAATCTCTCTGCCAGTGGACAGATGAAACTGCTGCGCGTGCTGGAAACCGGCCGTTTCGAACGGCTGGGTTCCAACCGCGAGCGGCAGGTGAAGGTCCGCGTCATCAGCGCGACCAACGCCGATCTGCCCACGATGATCCGCGATGGCCAGTTCCGCGAGGATCTGTACTACCGCCTCAACACTGTCGAGCTGGCGCTGCCGGCCTTGGCCGACCGCCCCGGCGACATCCTGCCGCTGGCCGAACGCTTCCTGGACACTGGCAAGCCACTGTCCACCGCGGCGGCCACCGCGCTTCAGCGGCATGCCTGGCCGGGCAATGTGCGCGAGCTGCGCAACGTGCTGCAGCGCGCCCAACTGTTCGCGACGGGACCGCGCATCGAGGCAGGCGATCTCAACCTGCCGCGCGCCGCGGCCCCGCGCGCGGCCAGCCCGGCCGTGGACCCGGACCGCAGCCGGATCGAAACCGCACTGGCGCATAACCACGGCATCATTGCCCAGACCGCTGCCGAACTCGGGCTCAGCCGCCAGGCGCTGTACCGGCGCATGGACCGTTACGGCATCCCGCGCGAATGAAGCGGCGCTCGTTCACCTTCCGGCTGTTCCTGCGGCTGCTGCCGGTCCTGGCACTGGCAGCTGCATTCCCGTGGTATCTGGCGTTCTGGCTGGACCATGGTTGGGCGGTCACCTGCATTTCGGTTGTCGTGCTGCTGGCGCTGATGTGGTGGAGCCTGCGCCGCGCGACCGCACCGATCCGCTCGTTGCTGCGCGCCCTGTCCGGCACCACCAGCAGCTACCGCGACGGTGAATACAACTTCGGCATCTATTGGCCCTCCAATGATGAGCTGGGCGATCTGGTCCAGGCCCACCGCGAACTGGGCGATGTGCTGCGTGCGCAGCGCCAGGACCTGGTCCAGCGCGAGCTGCTGCTGGACACCATGGTGCAGAACACGCCGGTATCGATGCTGTTGCTGGCGCACGGGGGCGACGGCGTGCAGCGCGTGGTGTTTTCCAACCTGGCGGCGCGCAAGTTGCTGCACAACGGTTGGAAGCTGGAGGGCCAGCGCATGGACGACGTCATGGCGACGATGCCGATCGAGCTGCGCGACGCCATCGCCCGCGGGGGCGACAGCCTCTTCGCGGTGCGTGGCGAAGGCCAGGACAGCGACGATGAGCGCGATGAGGACGACGAGCAGATCTATCACCTGTCACGCCGCAACTTCCATCTCAACGGCCGCCCGCACGATCTGCTGTTGATCCGCCTGCTGACCGCCGAACTGCGCCGCCAGGAAGTGCAGACCTGGAAGAAGGTGATCCGGGTGATCAGCCACGAGTTGAACAACTCCCTGGCGCCGATCGCCTCGCTGGCGCATTCCGGTGGCGAGCTGGTCCGGCGCGGCAAGACCGAGCGGCTGGAAGAGGTGTTCGCCACCATCGAGGAGCGCGCGCGTCATCTGGAAGGCTTCATCCGCGGCTATGCGCGGTTCGCCAAGCTGCCACAGCCGCAGTTGCAGACCGTACAGTGGAACCTGTTCCTGGGCGGGCTGCAGCACCAGATTCCGTTCCGGATGGCGGAGGTACCCGACGATCTGCAGAGCCGCGTGGACATCGCCCAGCTCGGGCAGGCGCTGCTGAACCTGCTCAAGAATGCCCATGAAGCGTGTGGCGAGGCCGAGCCGCCGAATGACGACGTCGAGGTCCGCCTGACCCGCCTGCCCCAGTGGCTGCGGCTGGAAGTACTGGATCGCGGCAAGGGCATGAACGAGGCGGTGCTGCAGAACGCGTTGATGCCGTTCTATTCGACCAAGCGCAACGGCACCGGGCTCGGCCTGGCGCTGACCCGTGAGATCGTCGAAGCGCATGGTGGCCGCATTTCGCTGCAGAACCGCCGCGAGGGCGGTCTGTGCGTGGCGGTGTTCCTGCCGGCTGACGCCCGGTAGACCGGCCGCTGGGCGGCACCGTCGTGGCCCCGGGATCGCCTGGTTGCCGGCCAGCGGCCGGCACTACTTCTTCGTCGGGCGCTTCCAGCCGTCGATGGTTTCCTGACGTGCGCGGGCGACGGTCAGTTTGTCCGCCGGGGCGCCGCGGGTGATCACCGAGCCAGCGGCGACGGTTGCGCCTTCCCCGATCACGACCGGCGCGACCAGCGAGCTGTTGGATCCGATGAAGGCACGATCGCCGATCGTGGTCTGCGACTTGTTCACCCCGTCGTAGTTGCAGGTGATGGTGCCCGCACCGATGTTGACCTTGCTGCCGATCACCGCGTCGCCCAGATAGGTAAGGTGGTTGGCCTTGCTGCCGGCACCGAGCACGACTTTCTTGGTTTCCACGAAGTTGCCCACGTGCGAGCCCTCCCCCAGCACGGTGCCGGGGCGCAGCCGCGCGAACGGACCGATGTCTGCCGCACCTTCGCTGACCACGCCCTCCAGATCGCAGTGCGGCTTGACCACGGTGCCCGAGGCCAGGAAAACATCCTTGAGCCGGGTGAACGCGCCGATGCTGACGCCATCGCCCAGCACCACACGTCCCTCCAGGATCACGTTGACGTCGATCTGCACGTCGCTGCCGACCGTGACGGTGCCACGGATATCCAGCCGTGCCGGGTCCAGTACGCGTGCGCCCTGCGCGCACAGCGCACGCACTTCGCGCAGCTGCCAGGCGCGTTCAAGCTGGGCCAGCTGCCATGGATCGTTGGCACCTTCGGCGTCCTGCGGGTCCTGCACGAACGCCATCTCGGCCGGCGTGTAATCGCTGGCCGCCGCGGCAAAGATGTCGGTCAGGTAGTACTCGCCCTGCGCGTTCGCATTGGACAGCTGCGACAACCAACGGCGCAGTGCCGTGGATTCGGCGGTGATGATGCCGGTATTGATGGTCCGGATGCTGCGCTGTTCGTCGGTGGCGTCTTTCTGCTCGACGATCGCCCCGACCTTGCCCTCGGCATTGCGCACGATGCGCCCGTAGCCCGTCGGATCGGCGACCTCGGCCACCAGCACGGCCAAGCGGCCCGGCTGCGACAACAGGTGGCGCAACGTCTCGCCGCGGATCAACGGCACATCGCCGTACAACACCAGAACGGTTGCCGCATCCGGCACTTCCGGCATGGCCTGCAGCACGGCATGCCCGGTGCCCAGCTGCTCGCTCTGCTCCGCCCAGCGCAGATCGGGCTGATCGGCCAATGCCTGCCGCACCGCTTCGCCGCCATGGCCGTACACCACGTGGATCGCTTCAGGCTGCAGCTGACGCGCGGTCTCGATGACGTGGGCGAGCATCGGGCGGCCGGCGATCGGCTGCAGCACCTTGGGCAGGGCCGACTTCATGCGCTTGCCGGCGCCGGCGGCCAGGATGATCACGTGCAGGGGCTGGGTCATGGGTAGATCACGTTCCGGGTATCGTTGATGGGAATTCTAGTGCGACGCTCGTTAACATGTGGGATTGTCCGCACCCGGAGTGCACGTGAGTCTCCTCCGCCAAGGCAGCCGCTATCTCGTCGTCGGCCTGGTCCAGCTGGTGTTGGACTGGGCCGTGTTCGTGGCTGCCACCGCACTGGGAATGCCAGCGGCACCCGGCAACCTGCTGGGGCGCGTGAGCGGCATGCTGCTCGGCTTCTGGCTCAATGGCCGCTACACGTTTGCCCGCGATGGCGAGCATCGTCTGGGCTGGCCACGCTTTGCACGCTTCCTGCTGCTGTGGGCCGTGCTGACCGCGATCAGCACGCTGCTGGTGACCCTGGCCGCCGAGCACCTGGGGCTGCGCTATGCGTGGCTGGCCAAACCGTTGGTGGAGGGCGGGCTGGCCGGGCTGTCATTCCTGCTGATGCGGACGCTGATCTTCCGCTGAGAAAAAAAAACGCCGGCAAGCCGGCGTTTTCCCCCTTGCGGATGGCGCCGTCGCGCCGCCCCGCTTAGTGCTTGAGGTTCTTGCGCAGGCGCTCCAGCGCCTGCAGCTGGGCGGACACTTCCGCCAGGCGCTGCTGCGCTTCCGCCACTTCCATTGCTTCACCACGGTTGGCCAGGATGCGCTCGGCTTCTTCCTTGGCCTTGCGGACCGAAGCTTCGTCGATGTCCTGGGCACGGATCGCGGTGTCGGCCAGCACGGTCACGACCTGCGGCTGCACTTCGAGAATGCCGCCGGAGATGGCGAAGTCGATCTGCTCGCCGCTCGGCGTGGTCACCACCACCTTGCCCGGCTTCAGACGGGTGATCAGCGGGGCGTGCTTGGGCGCGATGCCCAGCTCACCCAGCTCACCGGTGGCCACGACCAGGGTCGCCTCACCACGGAAGATTTCCTGCTCGGCGCTGACGATGTCGCAACGGATGGTGCTCATGAAACTCTTCTCGCTTTAGGGCGGGCTCGCGCCCACCGCAGGATGTCCTCAGCGGTGGGCCTGCGCCCACCCCGTGTGACGGGTCGGGACGGGCGTGTCGCCCGTCCCCGCCGCATCAGGCCTTTTCAGCCATCTTCTTGGCCTTCTCGACCGCTTCTTCGATGCTGCCGACCATGTAGAACGCCTGTTCCGGCAGGTGGTCGTATTCGCCATCGACGATGGCCTTGAAGCCACGGATGGTGTCCTTCAGCGACACGTACTTGCCCGGCGAACCGGTGAACACTTCGGCCACGTGGAACGGCTGGCTGAAGAAGCGCTCGATCTTACGGGCGCGGGTCACGGCCTGCTTGTCTTCTTCGGACAGTTCGTCCATGCCCAGGATGGCGATGATGTCCTTCAGCTCCTTGTACTTCTGCAAGGTCTGCTGGACGCGCTGGGCGGTGTCGTAATGCTCGTGGCCAATGACCAGCGGATCCATCTGGCGGCTGGTCGAGTCGAGCGGATCCACGGCCGGGTAGATACCCAGCGAGGCGATCGAACGCGACAGGGTCACGGTCGAATCCAGGTGGGCGAACGTGGTGGCCGGCGACGGATCGGTCAAGTCATCGGCGGGCACGTAGACGGCCTGAATCGAGGTGATCGAGCCGTTCTTGGTCGAGGTGATGCGCTCCTGCAGAACGCCCATTTCCTCGGCCAGGGTCGGCTGGTAACCCACGGCCGACGGCATACGGCCCAGCAGTGCCGACACTTCGGTACCGGCCAGGGTGTAGCGGTAGATGTTGTCGACGAACAGCAGCACGTCCTTGCCCTTGCCGTTTTCGTCCTTCTCATCGCGGAAGTACTCGGCCATGGTCAGGCCGGTCAGCGCGACGCGCAGACGGTTGCCCGGCGGCTCGTTCATCTGGCCGTACACCATCGCGACCTTGTCCAGGACGTTGGAGTCCTTCATCTCGTGGTAGAAGTCGTTGCCCTCACGGGTACGCTCACCCACGCCGGCGAACACGGACAGACCGCTGTGCGCCTTGGCGATGTTGTTGATCAGTTCCATCATGTTGACGGTCTTGCCGACGCCGGCGCCGCCGAACAGGCCGACCTTGCCGCCCTTGGCGAACGGGCACATCAGGTCGATGACCTTGATGCCGGTTTCCAGCAGCTCGGTGGCCGGGGACTGGTCTTCGTACGACGGGGCCGAACGATGGATTTCCCAGGTGTCACTGGCGGTGACCGGACCGGCTTCGTCGATCGGGCGACCCAGCACGTCCATGATGCGGCCCAGCGTGCCCGCGCCGACCGGCACCGAGATGGCGCGTTCGGTGTTGGTGGCGACCAAGTTGCGCTTCAGGCCGTCGGTGGAGCCCAGCGCGATGCAACGGACCACGCCGTCGCCCAGCTGCTGCTGCACTTCCAGCGTGATTTCGGTGTTGTCCACCTTCAGCGCGTGGTACACCTTCGGCACCGACTCGCGGGGGAATTCGACGTCGACGACGGCGCCGATGATCTGAACGATCTTGCCCTGACTCATTGCTGCAATCCTCTAATGTGTGCTTTGACTGTGCGCGTCAGACTGCTGCCGCGCCGCCGACGATTTCGGAGATTTCCTGGGTGATCGCTGCCTGGCGGGCCTTGTTGTAGACCAGCTGCAGGGTTCCGATCAGCTTGTTCGCGTTGTCACTGGCCGACTTCATCGCGACCATGCGGGCTGCATGCTCGGACGCGACGTTTTCCAGCACGGCCTGGTACACCAGCGACTCGACGTAACGCGTCATCACGTGCTCAAGCACGGTCGCAGCGTCGGGTTCGTACAGGTAGTCCCAGTCGTGATGCGCGACCTGCTTCTCAGCAGCCGGCAACGGCAGCAGCTGATCGAAGCTGGCCTTCTGCGTCATCGTATTGATGAAGCGGTTGTAGACCAGGTACACGCGGTCGACCTTGCCGTCGGTGAACGCATCGAGCATCACCTTGATCACGCCGATCAGCTGTTCCAGGTGCGGCACATCGCCCATGTGGGTGACGGTGCCGACCATGTTGACCTTGACGCGACGGAAGAAGGTCGAGGCTTTCTGGCCGACGGTGACCACGTCGATGTCGGCGCCCTTGTCCTGCCACTGGCGCATTTCGCCCAGCATCTTGCGGAACAGGTTGTTGTTCAGGCCGCCGGCCAGACCGCGGTCGGACGAGACCACGATGTAACCGACGCGCTTGACCTCGTCACGCTGGACCAGGAACGGATGCTGGTAGTCGGTGCTGGCCTGGGCCAGGTGACCGATCACCTGCTTCATCGCCTGCGCATACGGACGCGACGTCTTCATCCGCTCCTGCGCTTTGCGGATTTTGGAGGCCGAGACCATTTCGAGCGCACGCGTCACCTTGCGGGTGTTCTGCACGCTCTTGATCTTGGTTTTGATTTCGCGTCCGCTTGCCATCTCTTCTTCCCGTGGCGCGGGGCACAGGCCCCGCGTTTGACGTAGAGCGGAGCGTTGCTCCGCTGCTTTCAGCCCAGCGGAGCAACGCTCCGCTCTACAGGACCGGTATTACCAGCTGCCGGTGGTCTTGAACTCGGTGATGCCCTTCTTGAAGGCAGCCTCGATATCGTTGTCCCAGCCGCCGGTCGCGTTGATCTTGTTGATCAGCTCGCCCTGGGTGTTGGCGAAGTGGGCATGCAGACCTTCTTCCAGCGCCAGCAGCTTGTTGACCGGCACGTCGTCGAGGTAACCCTCGTTGACGGCGTAGATCGACAGCGCCTGGTTGGCGATGGACATCGGGGCGTACTGCTTCTGCTTCATCAGCTCGGTGACGCGCTGACCGCGCTCAAGCTGCTTGCGGGTGGCTTCGTCCAGATCCGAGGCGAACTGCGCGAACGCCGCCAGCTCACGGTACTGGGCCAGCGAGATACGGATGCCGCCGGACAGCTTCTTGATGATCTTGGTCTGGGCCGCACCACCGACACGCGACACCGAGATACCGGCGTTCACGGCCGGGCGGATGCCCGAGTTGAACAGATCGGTTTCCAGGAAGATCTGGCCGTCGGTGATCGAGATCACGTTGGTCGGCACGAACGCCGAGACGTCACCGGCCTGGGTTTCGATGATCGGCAGCGCGGTGAGCGAGCCGGTCTTGCCCTTGACGGCGCCGTTGGTGAACTTTTCCACATACTCTTCGGACACGCGGGCAGCGCGCTCGAGCAGGCGGGAGTGCAGGTAGAACACGTCACCCGGGTAGGCTTCACGGCCCGGCGGACGCTTCAGCAGCAGCGAGATCTGGCGGTAGGCCACGGCCTGCTTGGACAGATCGTCGTACACGATCAGCGCGTCTTCGCCGCGGTCCATGAAGTACTCGCCCATGGTGCAGCCCGAGTAGGCGCTGATGTACTGCATCGCGGCCGATTCGGACGCGGTCGCAGCGACCACCACGGTGTGCGCCAGGGCGCCGTTCTCTTCCAGCTTGCGCACGATGTTGGCCACGGTCGACGCCTTCTGGCCGATCGCGACGTACACGCACTTGATGCCGGTTTCTTTCTGGTTGATCACCGCATCGATGGCCAGGGCGGTCTTGCCGGTCTGGCGGTCACCGATGACCAGCTCGCGCTGGCCGCGGCCGATCGGGATCATCGAGTCGACGGACTTGTAACCGGTCTGCACCGGCTGGTCGACCGACTTGCGCCAGATCACGCCCGGAGCAACGCGCTCCACCGGCGCGGTGGCCTTGGCCGCGATCGGGCCCTTGCCGTCGATCGGCTCGCCGAGCGCGTTCACGACGCGGCCCAGCATTTCCGGACCGACCGGCACTTCCAGGATGCGACCGGTGGTCTTGGCGACGTCGCCTTCGCGCAGGTTCTGGTAATCACCCAGCACCACGGCGCCGACCGAGTCGCGCTCCAGGTTCAGGGCCAGTGCGAAGGTGTTGTTCGGCAGTTCGATCATTTCGCCCTGCATCACGTCGGCCAGACCGAAGATGCGCACGATGCCGTCGGACACGCTGGTCACGGTGCCTTCGTTGCGCGATTCCGCGGCCAGCTTGACCTTCTCGATGCGGTTCTTGATCAGTTCGCTGATTTCGGAGGGGTTGAGCGTGGTTGCCATCGTCAAGTCCTAGTGCCGGCGATCACGCCGGACGTTAAATGAATTCAGTTAGCGAGCGCGGTCTGCAGGCGCGACAGCTTGCCCTTGAGCGAGCCATCGATGACCACATCACCGGCGTCGATCACGGCACCGCCGATCAGCGACGCATCGACCGCGGTCGTCACATCCACCTCGGCGCCGAAGCGCTTGCGCAGCGCGGCCTTGATGGCGTCCAGTTCGGCGCCGGACAATTCGGTGGCCGAGGTCACCGTGGCCTTGACCACGTGTTCGGCTTCAGCGCGCAGCTGGTCATACATACCGGCGATTTCCGGCAGCAGCGGCAGACGGTGCGCATCGGCCAGGATGGCCAGGAAGCGACCGAAGGTCTCGCTGGACGATTCCGGCACCAGCATCGCGACGGCATCGCCGCGATCCAGTTCCGGGTTCGACAGCAAGGCCGCCACGCGCGGGTCGGCAGCTACGTGGGCGGAGAACGCAAGCGCGTCCGACCACGGCGCGAACGTGCCTTCGTCGCGCGCGGTCGCGAACGCGGCGCGGGCATACGGGCGTGCAAGCGTGAGGGCCTGGCTCATCGATCAGATCTCCGAGGCCAGCTCGTCGAGCAGCGCCTTGTGGGCGTTGGCGTCGATTTCGCGCTTGAGCAGCTTTTCGGCACCGCTTACGGCCAGCGCGGACACCTGCTTGCGCAGATCTTCACGGGCACGGTTGGCGGCAGCGTCGATCTCGGCGTAGGCCAGATCTTTCTGGCGGTTGGCTTCGACGATGGCTTCATTCTTGGCGGCATCAACGATCTGGTTGGCGCGTGCATGGGCCTGATCGATGATCTCGTTGGCCTTGGTGCGCGCATCCTTCAGTGCATCGTTGACCTTTTCCTGGGCCTGGGCCAGGTCTTTCTGGCTGCGATCAGCAGCGGCAAGGCCTTCAGCGATCTTCTGCTGACGCTCTTCGATGGCGTTCATCAACGGCGGCCAGATCTTGGTCGCGATGATCCAGATCAGTCCGGCAAACGCCAGTGCCTGGGCAACGAGGGTAAAACCGATATCCATGGGGTTCGCTCAATCTGGGGTGATGGGGTGGTTGCGCCGCCCAAAGCGGCGCAGCCGTCCTTCATCCGCGATCAGGCGCACAAGGCGCCTGATCGTTTCGCTTTCGCTGGATCAGCCCGCAACGGCCGGCAGACGTGCAACGAACTCGCCGATGGTCGGGTTGGCGAAGGCCAGCAGCAGGCCGACGGCGACCGAGATGATGAACGCGGCATCGATCAGGCCGGCGGTGATGAACATGCGGACCTGCAGCACCGGAATCAGTTCCGGCTGACGCGCGGCCGATTCCAGGAACTTACCGGACATGATGGCCAGACCGAGACCGGCACCCAGCGCGGCCAGGCCGATCATGATGCCGACGGCGAGGACGGTGGAGCTCTGGACTTGGGCGAGGTTGGTCAGGACGGCGAAGTACATGGTTTTCTCCTGGAACTTTGGATAACTAAGGGTTTAGAAACAAACGGATGAAGGGTGAAGCGAAACTCAGTGAGCGTCTTCCGACAGGCTCAGGTACACGATGGACAACATCATGAAGATGAACGCCTGCAGCGGAATCACCAGCAGGTGGAACAGCATCCAGCCCAGACCGAATGCACCGCCTGCGATGGCACCGGCGATACCCGCACCGCCCAGCACCCAGATCAGCAGGAAGACGATCTCACCGCCGAACATGTTGCCGAACAGTCGCATCGCCAGCGAAATCGGCTTGCTCAGCCACTCGACGATGTTGAGGATCAGGTTGAACGGGAGCATCCACTTGCCGAACGGCGCCGTCAGGAATTCCTTGGTGAAGCCACCCAGGCCCTTGGAGCGCAGCGCGAAGAACAGCATCAGGAAGAACACGCTGATCGACATGCCCAACGTGGCATTGACGTCGGCGGTGGGAACCGGCTTCCAGTACGGCACGCCCATCATCTCAAGCGGCTTGGCGATGAAATCGGCCGGGATCATCTTGATGAGATTCATCATGAGGATCCAGAAGAACAGGGTGATCGCGATCGGGGTCACCAGCTTACTGGTGCCGTGGTAGGTGTCCTTGGCCTGGCGGTCAACGAACTCCAGGCAGATCTCGACGAACGCCTGCCACTTGCCCGGGACGCCGGCCGTCGCCTTGCGGGTTGCCATCCAGAAGCCAAACACCATCAACAAACCCATCAGGACCGAAGTCACAATGGTGTCGACGTGAATCGCCCAGAAACCACCTTCCTGCATATGGAACGTCAGGTTGTGCAGGTGATGTTGGATGTAGGAGGTGGGTGTCAGCGCCTCGCCTGCCATGTGTCCGGAACCTTGAGTTAAATAAATTGGATCAGCGCCTGGCCAGAGCCAGGACCTGGAACATCAACCCGACGGCGATACCGGCCAACAGCGCCAGTGCAGGCAGCTTGAAGACCAGGAACCCCACCATCAGGACGCCGAATACGAGCACCCACTTTGCCACCACCGCCAGGATCAGGCGGGTCATCGCCGAACCTGCCGCCTGCACCCCGCCGCCCAGCGCCATCCGCGCGGCGACCCAGCCGGCTGCAGAAACCGCCACACCGGAGAGCAGCGCCCCCAGAGCGGCCTTCGGGCCTCCCCACAGCAGCAGGGCAAGAGCCAGGACAGCCACTGCAGCCAGCGGGTAAACCGCTGCGCGCAGCATCAGTCGCCGACCCGCGTCAACGGAGTTCAGCACGTGAATGTCCTGCATGGTTGTGAGTAGGAAAGGCCGAGGCCGCAAGCCAGCGCCTCGTCGAGCCGCCAAATTATAGCAATGGGACAATTTGAGAGACAACCGCTGCCTGTTCATCCCGGATGTAAGCCCGCCGTTGGGGGCTTGTGGAAACCTGTTCCACCTCCGGGCCAATCCCACTGCGCAAAGGGGCGCCCGATGCGGCAGTGCAACATGTTGAACTTTGGTCGCACGCCCCGGTCAGAGTCATCAGCCTGCCGTTGAATCCTCGTCGGCGTCCCACGCGCAGGCCAGTACAGGGTGGCCCCGAAGCCCTCTCCGGGGCCACCCTCTTTTAGCGGTGCGGGCGGAAGGATCCAGGGCCAGTTCAATCGGGGCCCGTCCTGAACGGTGCTTGCACCCGAAAGCGGCCACCGCGCGGACCTGCGGCCCCCCGGCATGCATGAACGGTACACACTGCGTCCACCATACCTTCACGAATGGTGGACGTCGCAGTGGGCAATGTGACGGCACATCACTAGAACCACCGCAAGGACCCCCGATGCGCCCGATGCTCTCCCTGCTTGCCGTGCCAGTCGCTCTGGCCGCACTCTCCTACGCCGCTCCGTCCCACGCCGCCGAAGGCGATGACCGCTTCGCCCTGCGCCTGGGTGCGATGCAGATCGATTCGGACAACACGATCCGTGGCAATACCAACATCGCGGGTCAGGACGTTGGCTTCTCCGAAGATTTCGGCCTCGGTGGCAAGGAATGGGAGCCGCGCATTGACGGCATGTTCCGTATCAGCAACCGCCAGCGCCTGCTGTTCAACTACTTCAAGTACGACAAGGATCGCCGCGAGACCCTCGACCAGGGTGTGAGCTTCGGCGATACCACTGTGCCGGCCGGCAGCTTCATCAAGGGTGAGCTGAAGTACCAGGTCGCCAGCCTGGTGTACGACTACTCGGTGGTGGACACCGAGAAGTTCGACCTCGGCCTGCAGCTGGGTGCCGAGTACGCCAAGGTCAGCACCAAGGCCTACGCCGATGTCGGCGACCTGTACCAGGGCGAGTTCCTGGACGAGAAGGCCGACGGTGTGGCACCGGTGGTCGGTGCACGCCTGAGCTTCACCCCGTCCGAGAAGTGGATGATCACGTTCCAGGGCCAGTACCTGAACACCAAGTGGGGCAACTTCGACGATTACGACGGTGATCTGAGCCGCGCCAATGCGATCGTCGATTACCGCTTCACCAAGAACTTCGGCGTGTTCGCCGGCTACGACTGGTTCAAGCTCGACGTGGACCAGAGCGGCAGCGATGGCACGATCGGTCTGAAGCAGGAGTTCAAGGGTCCGGTGGCAGGCGTCAGCTTCGTCTTCTAAGCCCTTCGCACTACCTCTTTCCAAGCGCGGCCTCCGGTGTATCGGGGGCCGCGTTTTTTGTGCGCTTAGGGTTTAAGGGCGGCTTGGTCGAGTGGCGGGCACGGATACCCTGTCGGGCGAATGTCCCCCGGCGACGACCTATGGCCGTCACCTCCTCCTTGATTTCGCCCCACAGGGTATCCATGCCCGCCCGGCGAAAATTACGCTGGCCGCTCGCAGCAGAGCATCAGGCGCTCGCTGCGCAGGCCGGGGCCCGCCGCGGCCGGTAGGCCGTTGGGCAAAATCAAGGAGGAGGCAGCCGCCACCAGGCGGATGCCGGGGGACATTTGCCGAACGGCCTGCCGGTCGCGGCGGGCCCCGGCCTGTGCAGCGAAGCGGCCCCAAGAGATGCTGCTTCGCCAGCCTCAGCTTCAGCGTCAGCAACAAAAAACCCCGGCTTTCACCGGGGTTTTTCGTTGAACCGGAGCCACCACCAACGGCGGTGATCGACCAATTACTTCTTCTTCGGCATGTACAGATCGGTGATCGTACCGTCGTAGATTTCCGCCGCCATCGCCACCGATTCGCTCAGCGTCGGATGGGCGTGGATGGTGTGGCCGATGTCTTCGGCCTCCGCACCCATCTCGATCGCCAGGCCGATCTCGGCCAGCAGGTCACCGGCATGCACGCCGACGATCGCACCACCGATGATGCGGTGGGTCTCTTCGTCGAAGATCAGCTTGGTGAAGCCTTCGGTACGGCCGATGCCGATCGCGCGGCCGCTGGCGGCCCACGGGAACTTGGCCACGCCGACCTTCAGGCCCTTGGCCTTGGCTTCGGTTTCGGTCACGCCGACCCACGCGATTTCCGGATTGGTGTAGGCCACCGACGGAATCACGCGCGCCACCCATTCCTTCTTCTCGCCGGCAGCCACTTCCGCGGCCAGCTTGCCCTCGTGCGTGGCCTTGTGGGCCAGCATCGGGTTGCCGACGATGTCGCCGATCGCAAAGATGTGCGGCACGTTGGTGCGCATCTGGCGGTCGGCCGGAATGAAGCCACGGTCGGTGACCTGCACGCCGGCCTTCTCGGCATCGATCTTCTTGCCGTTCGGCGAGCGGCCCACCGCGACCAGCACGCGGTCGAAGGTGCTGGCGTCCAGACCCGGCTTTTCGCCTTCCACCGCGGCTTCGAAGGACACGGTGATGCCGGCCTTGTCGGCCTTGACGTCGGTCGCCTTGGTCTTCAGGTGGACCTCCACGCCCTGCTTCTTCAGGCGATCAGCCAGCGGCTTGACCAGGTCCTTGTCGGCGCCCGGCATCAGCTGGTCCATGAACTCGACCACGGTCACCTTGCTGCCCAGCGCCGCATACACCGTCGCCATTTCCAGGCCGATGATGCCGCCACCGACCACCAGCAGCGAACCCGGCACCTCGGCCAGTTCCAGTGCATCGGTGGAATCCATGACGCGCTTGTCGTCCCACGGGAAGTTCGGCAGCTTCACCGCCTGCGAACCGGCCGCGATGATGCACTGTTCGAAGCGCAGCAGCTGGGTCTTGCCGTCGTCGCCGACGATCTCCAGCTCATTGGCCGAGACGAACCTGGCCAGGCCCTGCACGGTGCGCACCTTGCGCTGCTTGGCCATGCCGGCCAGGCCCTTGGTCAGCTGGGTGACCACCTTTTCCTTGTAGCCGCGCAGCTTGTCCAGGGTGATGGTCGGCTTGCCGAACTCCACGCCGAAATCACCGGCGTGGGCCACTTCGTCGATCACCGCGGCAGCATGCAGCAGCGCCTTGGACGGGATGCAGCCCACGTTGAGGCAGACGCCGCCGAGGCTGGCGTAGCGCTCGATCAGCACGGTATCCACGCCCAGATCGGCCGAACGGAAGGCGGCGGTGTAACCGCCCGGGCCTGCGCCCAGCACCACCATCTTGCACTCGATATCGGCCGGCTTGCCCGACGAGAGCGCCGGCTGCGGCGCGGCCGGTTCGGCCGGGGCGCGATGCGACGGGGTCACCGGCGGCTTGCTGGCCGGGGCGGCCTCGGCCTTGGGTGCTTCGGCCTTGGCCGGCGCAGCAGGCGCAGCGGCCTCGCCTTCGGCTTCCAGCAGCAGCACGACGTCGCCTTCGGAGAGGTTGTCGCCGAGCTTGACCTTGATTTCCTTGACCACACCGGCGGCCGAGGACGGCACTTCCAGCGTTGCCTTGTCCGATTCCAGCGTGACCAGACCCTGGTCCTTCTTCACCGTGTCACCCACGGCGACCAGCAGTTCGATTACCGGCACACCGCTGTAATCGCCGATGTCGGGAACCTTGATTTCAATTGCGGCCATTCGTGTTCTCCTGGTGCTCAGCCGGCCTTGCCGCCGAGCAGTTGCTGCAGTTCGTCGAGCGACTCGTCCAGATCTTTCCAGCGACGGTCGAGCTTCTTTTCCTTGGTGTCGCTGGCTTCGATCAGCAGCGCCACCTGTTTCATCATCAGCCGGCCCGCACCGCACGCCGGCCGGGTGCCGCTGTATCGCTGGCCATCCACGGTGAAGGACAGCACGTCACCCTCCAGCACCGGCGCCTTGCGGTCGCCCGGTACCTGCGCGGCCAATGCGGCCTGCCAGCTGTGCAGCAAACGCTGCGCCAACAGTGCCGGGATGCTGACCTGGTACTGGTCCGGTTCCTGGTCCACGCGCAGTTCCACGCCGCCCTGGCGGGCACCGCTGTTCCAGGTGTAGACGCGCTTGTCGGCCCGGCTGTAGCGCAGGGTCCATGCCTGATCCTGGGGAGCGGGCAACAAGGCGACGCCGGTTTCCACGCCACTCCTGGGCAGGCTCACCAGCGACAGCGCAGGCTGCACCGTGCCGTCGAACAGGGTTTCCACTGCCTGGCCATAGTTGCCGACCGCCGGTGGCCAGCCATGGCCCAGGTCGGACGCGCATTCGCGCGCGCCCGCCTGCGCCATCGGCAGCGCCATCAGCAGCCCGGCCAGGACCAGGCCCTGCTTCACAGCAGGACGCGCCGCATGTCGGCCAGCACCTGCGAGAGGTAGGTGGTGAAGCGGGCGGCCAGCGCGCCGTCGATGACGCGGTGGTCATAGCTCAGCGACAGCGGCAGCATCAGCTTCGGGGCGAACTCCTTGCCATTCCAGACCGGCTGGATCGACGACTTGGACACGCCCAGGATGGCCACTTCCGGTGCATTGACGATCGGGGTGAACGCCGTGCCACCGATGCCGCCCAGCGAGCTGATCGAGAAGCAGCCACCGCTCATGTCGGCCGGGCCGAGCTTGCCGTCGCGGGCCTTCTTGGCCAGTTCGCCGGATTCCTGCGCGATCTGCACCACACCCTTCTTGTCGACGTCGCGGATCACCGGCACGACCAGGCCGCTCGGCGTATCGGCCGCGAAACCGATGTTGAAGTACTTCTTCAGGGTCAGGTTCTCGCCGCTGGCATCCAGCGAGGCGTTGAACTCCGGGAACTTCTTCAGCGCCGCGGCGCTGGCCTTGACCAGGAAGGCGAGCATGGTCAGCTTGATGCCGGCCTTCTCGTTTTCCTTGTTCAGCGCCACGCGCAGGGCTTCCAGCTCGGTGATGTCGGCCTGCTCGAACTGGGTGACATGCGGAATCATCGCCCAGTTGCGGGCCAGGTTCGCGCCGGAGATCTTCTTGATCCGGGACAGCGGCTGGACCTCGACCTCACCGAACTTGCTGAAGTCGACCTTCGGCCAGGGCAGCAGGTTCAGACCGCCACCGGCCGCCACGGTACCGCCGGTGGCAGCGCCGCCGCCGGTCAGGGCCGACTTGACGAACTTCTGGACGTCGGACTTGGTGATGCGCCCGCCCTTCTCGGTGCCGCTCAGCTGGTTCAGGTCCACGCCCAGCTCGCGGGCGAACACGCGCACGGCCGGCGAAGCGTAGGGCACCTTCTGCGGCAGCACGCTGTCGGCGTTGAAGGCCACCGGCGGGCTGGTCGGCGAGCCACCCGACGGGGCAGCGGCGGCCGGGGCCGGCTGGGTCGGCTTGGCGGCGGACTGTTCGATATCACGGGCGGCCAGCTTGTCCGGCTCGGCCGGGGTGGCGACCGGCTCGACCTTGGTCGCGGTCTCGGCGGCTTCGGCCTTGGCAGCAGGGGCCGGCGCAGCAGCAGCGGCCGGCGCGGCGGCGGCTTCGCTGACTTCGATCAGGGCCACAAGCTTGCCCTCGGAGAGGTTGTCGCCAATCTTGACCTTGATTTCCTTGACGATACCGGCCACCGAGGACGGCACTTCCATCGTGGCCTTGTCCGATTCCAGCGTCACCAGACCCTGGTCTTTCTTGACGGTATCTCCAACGGCGACCAGCACCTCGATTACCGGGATATCGCTGTAGTCACCGATATCGGGGACAAGTGCTTCCTTGATTTCGGCCATGGGGAAAACTCCGGCAATCTGGTGTAGGGAATCGCCTATTGTGGGGGCTTCGCGCGCCAGCGCCAACCAGCTTGGCGAATTTTCAGCGCTGCTGTCCCGGGACAGGCTGTTGCAGGCATCTGCTTTGGCCGGATTGGGCTTGGCACAGTGCAAAGCGGAATTTTCCAGTCGGTACCGTATTGTCCGGCGCTGTCCCCGCCTCAAAGCCGGATGGCATCGGCCAGCGGCTGCCATGCCTCCACCAGCCGGGGCAACGGCCAGGCCGCGTTGGCCGGGCTGGTGGAGGGCAGCGACCAGACCGGCACCTCGCGCGCGGCATCAAGCAGCGCCGGCACGATGAAACGCTGGAACGCCCGGTACGCGGTGCCGCCATTGCAGGCGATCGCGCGCAGCGCAGGCCGTCCCTCGATCAGTGCACCCAGCGCATTGGGCACTTCACTGCCGCGCACGATCGACGCATCCAGGCTGCCGCGTCGCTCGCACTGCCCGATCACATCCCACACGCCCACACCGCGCGCGTTCAATGCGCGCACGCGATCCGGATAGGGAAGCGTCGTGTCGATCCCGCACAGCACGCCCATCAACGGCCAGAAACGATTGCGCGGATGGGCGTAGTACTGCGCAGCCTGCAGCGATGCCACGCCCGGCATCGAGCCGAGTATCAGCACGCGGCACTCGGCGTTGAGCTGCGCAGGGAAGCCGATGCACGTTGTGGTTTTCATCACACCATCACCAGATGAATGAATGTCAGGCATCGCATCATCGCCCGTAGATACAGCGGTTTTGCACTGATCGCTGAATGGAAACAACTAAATTTTAACGTGCGTCGGATGCGATTCATATTGCGGGGACTACGGTTGCCTCGCCCCACAACACCGGGGCCCAGAACAAAAACATCCTGAGGAGATTCCCCCATGCGCTCCATCCGTACCCTGACCCTGGCTACCCTGACTGCTCTTGCTTTTGCGCCGGCTGCTTTCGCGCAGGACAGCACTGTTGATACCGCTTCTGGCAAGCACTTCGCCGTGGTCGGCGGCGTGTCGCTGCTGCAGCCGAAGAACGATCCGCTCGATGGCGTGCGCAAGGTGGACGGCGGCCCGGCCCCGACCCTGAGCTTCAGCTACTACATCAACGACAACTGGGCCGTGGAACTGTGGGGCGCAGCCGACAAGTTCGATCACCGCGTGCGCGGCACCGATGGCGCCCGCCTGGGCACGGTCGAGCAGCAGCCGATCGCGTTGAGCGGCCAGTATCACTTCGGCCAGGCCGACAACGTGTTCCGTCCGTTCGTGGGCGCCGGTTACTACGAGTCCAACTTCAGCAATGAAGAGCTCGCCAGCGACATCGGCCACATCGGCGTCAAGACCGCCAAGGGCGCGATCGGCACCGTCGGCGTGGACATGAACATCAACAGCACCTGGTTCGCCCGTGCCGATGCCCGCTACATGCATTCGCGCCCGGAGCTGACCGTCAACGGTGAAGGCACCGGCGACAAGGCCAAGCTGGATCCGTGGACCGTGGGCTTCGGCATCGGCGCGCGCTTCTAAGCACGCCGTTCCGCTTCCACGCAGTACGCACAACGGGCCCCTCGCGGGCCCGTTGTCGTTGTGGGGCCCGCCACTTTCATCGGGCGTTGCCGGCTTGTGGTCGACACTCGGGTAACGATGGACCCGACCGGTCCGCCCCGGGGAGCCGATGAGCGAATCCTTCGACGTGCTGGTGGTGGGCGGCGGCATCAATGGCGCCGGCATCGCCCGCGACGCAGCGGGACGCGGCCTGTCGGTCTGCCTGTGCGAGCAGGATGACCTGGCCGCGCATACCTCCAGCGCCAGCACCAAGCTGATCCATGGCGGCCTGCGCTACCTGCAGCAGGGCGAATTCGCACTGGTGCGCAAGGCGCTCAACGAGCGCGAAACGCTGCGCCAGCTTGCACCGCATCTGATCGCCCCGACCCGCTTCGTGCTGCCGCATGTGCGCCATCTGCGGCCGGCGTGGATGCTGCGCGCGGGGCTGTGGCTCTACGACCACCTGGGTCACGCCAATCCCCATTTCCCGCCCTCGCAGCGCATCGACCTGCGGCGCGATCCGAGCGGCGCTGCATTGCAGCCCGCCTACCGGACCGGCTTCACCTACGCCGATGCGCGCGTCAACGATGCCCGGCTGGTGGTGCTCAACGCGCTCGATGCACATGCACGCGGCGCGCAGATCCGCACGCGCACCCGCTGCGAACAATTGATCCGCCACCGCGATCACTGGTGGGCCGTACTGCGCACCGCCAACGGCGACGTGCAGCGCGTCCGCGCCCGCTGCGTGGTCAATGCCAGTGGACCGTGGGCCGGTACCGTGCTGGAACGGGCGGGACTCGATGCCCCGTTGGGAGTGCGGCTGGTGCAGGGCAGCCACCTGGTGGTGCCGCGCCTGTTCGCCCATGACAGTGCGTACCTGTTCCAGCAACCCGACCAGCGGGTGGTGTTCGCGATTCCGTTCGAACAGGACTTCACCCTGATCGGTACCACCGATACCGACTACGACGGCGACCCGGCACAGGTGCAGCCCCGCGCCGACGAACAGACCTATCTGCTCGAGGCGGTGAACCGGTTCGTGCGCGTTCCAGTGCGCGCCGAGGACATCGTCTGGCGCTACAGCGGGGTGCGCCCCCTGTTGGCCGATCATCACCGCGATGCATCGCGGGTCACGCGCGACTACCGGCTGGAGCTGGATGCGGGCGGCGCCCCGCTGCTGAGCGTACTGGGCGGCAAGCTCACCACCTACCGCGCACTGGCCGAGGAAGCGCTGGGGCGCCTCTCACCCGCGCTGCCGGAGATGGGCGCGGCGTGGACCGCCGGTGGGCCACCGTTGCCGGGGGGCGATGGCGGCACGGCCGCTGAAATGGCCGAGGCGCTGCAGCATGACCACCCTCGCCTGCCCCCTGCCCTGCTGCAGCGCCTGGCCAGCAGCTACGGCACCCGTGCGGTCGGGCTGCTCGCCGGCGCACAGACACTCGACGCGCTGGGCGAGGACCACGGCGGCGGCCTCTACGACCGCGAACTGGACTACCTCATCGCGCACGAATGGGCCCGCACCGCCGACGACGTGCTGTGGCGCCGCAGCCACCTGGGCTTGCGCGTGGACGCTGCGCAGCGCGAGGCGTTGTCCGCCACCCTGCAGACGCGTGTTTCGATGCCGTAGGCTGTACGCCTGTCACGCCTCACGGCATCGATTTCCACGGAGCAGACCATGGACAAGCACTACGTGCTCGCCATCGACCAGGGCACGACCAGTTCGCGCGCCATCCTGTTCGATCATGCCGGGCGCGTCGCCGGCAGCGCGCAACGCGAGTTCACCCAGATCTTCCCGCAGCCGGGCTGGGTCGAGCATGACCCACGCGAGATCCTGACCAGCGTGTACACCACGATCACCGAGCTGTTGAACCGCTACCAGGTGGACCCGCGCACAATCGCCGGCATCGGCATCACCAACCAGCGCGAGACCACGGTGGTCTGGGACAAGGCTACCGGCCAGCCGGTCCACAACGCCGTGGTGTGGCAGTCGCGGCAGAGCCATGCGATCTGCGAACAGCTCAAGGCCGATGGCCACGAGCCGCTGATCCGGCGCAAGACCGGGCTGTTGATCGATGCCTACTTTTCGGCGACCAAGATCCGCTGGATCCTCGACCACGTCGACGGCGCGCAGGCACGTGCTGAACGCGGCGAGCTGCTGTTCGGCACCATCGACAGCTGGCTGATCTGGAACCTCAGTGGCGGCCAGGCGCACGTCACCGATGTCACCAATGCCGCGCGCACGCTGCTGTTCGATATCCATGCGCTGCAGTGGGACGATGAACTGCTGGCGCTGTTCAACATCCCGCGCGCGATGCTGCCGCAGGTGCGCAGTTCCAGCGAGGTGTATGCCACCACCCAGGCACAGTTCTTCTTCGACCAGCACCTGCCCATTGCCGGCATCGCCGGCGACCAGCAGGCCGCGCTGTTCGGGCAGGCCTGCTTCGAGCCGGGCATGGCCAAGAACACCTACGGCACCGGCTGCTTCATGCTGATGAATACCGGCGAGAAGGCGGTGGTGTCCGAGAACGGCCTGCTGACCACCATCGCGTGGGGCATTGATGGACGTGTGGAGTACGCGCTGGAAGGCTCGATCTTCGTCGCCGGTTCGGTCGTGCAGTGGCTGCGCGACGGGCTGCGCATGTTCGGCAAATCCAGCGATTGCCAAGCCTACGCCGAGCGTGCCGCCGACAATGGCGGCGTGTACCTGGTGCCCGCGTTCGTGGGGCTTGGGGCGCCGTACTGGCGCAGCGATGTGCGCGGCGCGATGTTCGGGCTGACCCGCGGCACCACCAAGGAGCACTTCATCCGCGCGGCGGTGGAATCGATGGCGTACCAGACCCGCGACGTGCTGGCGGCGATGCAGGCCGATGCGGGGATCGAACTGAAGGAACTGCGCGCCGATGGTGGCGCGATCGCCAACGACTTCATGGCGCAGTTCCAGAGCGACATCCTGGGCGTGCCGGTGCTGCGCCCGCAGGTGGCCGAAACCACCGCGCTGGGCGCCGCCTACCTGGCCGGGCTGGCCACCGGGTTCTGGCGCAGCCGGGCGGAGATCGCCGAACAATGGGCGGTGGACCGCCGCTTCACCCCGCAGATGCCGGTGGACCAGCGCGAGGCGCTGTACAGCGGCTGGCAGCAGGCGGTGGAGGCGACGATGGGCTTCCGCGTGGGGTGACGCCCGCGTCGGCGATCATTGCCGCGTGGGCGCGGCCAGCCACGCATGGCGTGGCTCTACCGTGGGTGCCGGTCAGAATGCCGGGAGGACCGCGCCCTTGTACTTTTCGGCGATGAAGGCCTTCACTTCCGGGCCGGTCAGGGCCTTGGCCAGCTGCTGCACGCGGGCATCGTCCTTGTTGTCCGGGCGGGCAACGAGGAAGTTCACGTACGGCGAATCCTTGCTTTCGATCGCCAGCGCATCCTGGGTCGGGTTGAGCCCGGCATCCAGCGCGTAGTTGGTGTTGATCAGGGCCAGATCGACCTGGTCCAGCACGCGCGGCAGCATCGCCGAATCCAGCTCGCGGAACTTGAGCTGCTTCGGGTTGGCGATGATGTCGCGCTGGGTCGCCAACGCATTGGTCGGGTCCTTGAGCGTGATCACGCCAGCCTTGTGCAGCAGGATCAGCGCGCGGCTGTTGTTGCTCGGGTCGTTGGGGATCACCACGTCGGCGCCGTTGGGCAGCGCATCAAGCGATGTGAAGCGGCGCGAATAGGCACCGAAGGGCTCGATATGCACGCCGATCACCTTGACCAGGTCGGTCTTGCGGTCCCGGTTGTAGGCATCCAGATAGGGCTCGGTCTGGAAGTAGTTCACGTCAACCTGCTTCTGCACCAGCTGGTCGTTGGGCTGCACGTAGTCATTGAAGACGCGCACGTCCAGGGTCAGGCCTTCCTTTTCCAGGATCGGCTTGACCACGGCGAGGATCTCGGCGTGCGGCACCGCGGTGGCGGCAACCACCAGCTTCTTGGAATCATTGGCCGGCTTGCCGCAGGCGGCCAGGGCCAGCGAAGCGGCAAGCAACGGGAGCAGCAGGTACTTTTTCATGGGGGCAGCGGGATCCATAAGGGCAGCAACGCCCCACGATACCGCACGCCCCGGCCCTTGCGGAATCCGGGGCATATGACCCCACGGCATGAGCCGATGCCGGCCCGGCCGGCTTACTCGTAACTGGTCAGGGCCAGTGCCAGCAGCGCCTTGGCCTGCTCGCGCAGCATCACCGGCTCGACGATTTCCGCATCCGAGCCGTAGTGCAGCACGTCCATCAGCAGCTCGCGCGAGACGCTGTAAGGCAGCTTCAGCTCATAGCGGCCATCGGGCAGGAAGCGGCCCTGCTGCTTGGAATGCCAATGCTCATCGGCCACCCAGCGCGCAGCCTTGGCACTGAACACGATGGTGGCCCAGCCCTTGGGCGGCCCGGAGAAGATGCCGTAGCTGGCGCCCAGCTGTTCGTCCAGCTCGGTGTCATCCACATCGCGCGCGGTGGTATCGATCACGCGCGCCTTGTAGATACGGTCCACCGCGAAGCTGCGCAGGCCTTCGCGACCGTGATCCCACGCATCCAGGTACCAGTTGTCGCGATAGTGGGTCATGCGCTGCGGCGACACGGTGCGCTGGGTCGCCTCATCGGTGGAGCGGGCCCGGTACTCGAAGGCCAGCTGCTTGCGCTCCAGTACCGCCGAGGCGACCGCGCGGAAGCTGGCTTCATCGAACTTGCGGCCGCGGTGCGGAATCACCCGCACCCGATCAACCGGCCAGGTCGAGACGCCGGCCTGTGCGGCCAGCAGGCCTTCGATGCGCTGCTGCAGCGGGGCCAGCACCGAGGACAGCACGCCGCCGCCCGTGCGCGAGAGCAGGTGCTGGGAGGCCAGCAGCGCATGCAGTTCTTCCGAGCTGAGCCACAGCCCCGGCAGTTCGAAGCGGTCGCTCTCGTCGGCCTGGTAGCGGAAGCCCGCCTCGCCATCGCCTTCCACCGGGGCCATCAGCGCATCGCGCAGGAAGGCCAGGTCGCGGTAGACAGTGGCGCGGGAACACTCCAGTTTTTCCTGCAGGGCCGCCACCGTTACCGGGTAACGGGCGGACTTGAGCAGGCGATGCAGGGCATTGATGCGTTCATATCGGTCCATGACCCGATTATGTCCGAGTCGCCGTCGTTGTGGCGGCTTCGGCTGCATCTTCGGCTATCGTGGGGCCCCCACCGCCTGCTGCCGCCCGTCATGCGCCTGTTGCCCGCCCTTGCCCTGTCCGCCGCCGCCCTGCTGCTCAGTGGCTGCGGACGCAGTGAAACGCCCGCCGCTGCGGTGCCTGCCGCGACGGCGACGACACCGGCCGCCGATCCGGTGGCCACCGTGCTGGCGGCCAGCCAGCGCTTCGGCCAGCTGCGCAGCTTCCACGCGGTGATGAAGATGCAGGGCCCGCGCGCCCTGGAGGCACAGATGGACTATGTGGCCCCGGACCGCTATCGGCTGATCACCGACGATGGCCCGCAGACCATCGTCGGCGGCACCTTCTTCCTGCAGCGTGCCGGCGAAGTGCGCCAGATCCCGGTGGCAGAAGGGATGCTGGCGCAGTGGCGCAACCCGCTGCCGGCCGATCTTGAGCCAGCGCAGCTGACGGTGCGCGATCTTGGCGAGGACCGCGCCGGTGGCCAGCGCGCGCACAAATACGAGGTGCGCCATGCAACCGCCGCGCCGGATGGCCTGCTGTACTGGGTCAATGCACAGGGCCTGCCGGTGCAGATCGAGCGCAAGGGTGAAACCAACGGGCAGCCGTTCCGGATCACCGTGACCTATTCGCGCTTCGACGACGCCTCACTGCGCATCGATATTCCCTGAACAGGGGCCGAGGCCGAACGGGTCCTAAAGCCGGGGCCCGTCGCCGAATGTGACGCTGAACGCATCAAGTATCATCCCCCCCTTGTTGTCCCTCCCCCTTGTCCGATCACGGAGAACCGTTGATGTCCCTGCGCGTTTCGTTGCTTGTTCCCCTGCTGCTCTGCGCCCCGGCGGTTTATGCACAGGACGCTGCCGAACTGGCGGCGATGACCTCCCCCTGGAGCGGCAGTGGCGGTGAACTGGGCTTTGCCTCGGCCCGCGGCAACAGCAATACCGAGAGCTTCAACGGTCGTCTGCGCCTGCGCTACACCGACGATGACTGGGTCCACAGCATGGATCTGTTCGGCCTGCGCTCGCGCTCGGAATACACCGATACCAACGACGACGGCACCACCATCCGCCGCCGCAACACCACCGCCAACCGTTACACCGGCAGTGCCGGCAGCGCGCTGCAGCTGGGTGAACACCGCCAGATCACCGCCACGGTGCGTTACGAGCGCGACGACTTCGCCACCTACGACCGCCAGAGCTCGTTCGGTCTGGGTTACGGCACCCGGATCATCGATGCCGAGCGCTTCTACATGGATGCGCAGATCGGCCCCGGTGTGCGCCGCACCCACAACACCGAAGACGACGCGACCCGCACCGGCCTGATCGGCCGCGGCCTGTTCGATCTCAAGTACACGCTGACCCCGAACACCGACCTGGTGAACACGCTGCTGGTCGAGTCGGGCTCGTACAACACCTTCGCGCAGAACGATTTCGGCGTGTCGGTGAGCATGAACGAACATCTGGCGCTGAAAGCCGGCTGGCAGGCGCGCCACAACAGCGACGTCGCCGAAGACAAGCGCAAGACCGACACGCTGACCACCATGAACGTGGTCTACAAGTTCAAGTAATCGGCGCGGGCGCACCGCGCCCACCACGCGAGGTAGTGCCGGCCGCGGGGCGGGCGTCGGGGGGCGCCAGGGTGCCCGGGGGCCCGCCCGCCGCCGGCCCAGCCCCCCGGGCCCATGCCCCGCCCCGGCCACCCGGCGGCCCCGCGCCCCC